>JANMLV010000279.1:0-7878 GCA_031372705.1 Bacteroidota bacterium
GCATGATAATTATGCGAAAAGAAATCACATCATTAAAAATGCATGCGTTAAATTGAATTATTACAAGTGTAAATAAATTTTACAAGTAATAAATAAGTGAAATAGATTAAAAATTGAGTTTATTCACAGCCTGACGTTTTGGCGCTTGGCGAAGAAGCGGATTTCGAAGTACTAAACTGTCTGCCAGCACTGAACTTGATACGAAGCATAAAGCTTCATTTAACCACTGAACCCGCTTTTTTGCCAAACGCCTGTTATGTGCACAACGATGTCTTGCCTTTAAACTAAAATACAAGTGTTTGATAGTGGCTTAATACTTAAAACGGTTGTTTTGTTATCTGTCAACTCACTTTAGCCTAGGATTGATTTAGTCTGTCATATTCTGCAATGGCTTCCTTAAGAAATGATTCTTCATTTGAAATGTTAAAGTAAATGTGCTCGTAAGATTCAACCATTTCCGAGTATTCACATTCCATGCATACTTTAAATTTACCAAGCAATTTCAGCATAGAAAACAGCTTTTCTTTACCATCAAAGTTTATTTCTTGAATACCGGAATTTGGTATCGATTGTGTATCTGTCTTATAAACAGCTTGTAGTTTTTTGCAATTTTCCCTATAGTGGACATAAATTGGTTGGGCAATTTTAGAGTCAAGAATCTTGCCCGAGTATTTTGTTATATATAATTTCATGTAATGTTGTTCTATTTAGATAACTAACGATAAAATTAACGTATTAAAAACCTCAATTCCATCATTGAACATTCAAAACTATAAAATAAATTGAATAAAATGTATTACCCTTTGAAAAATAATTAGAATGAATTACATAACTACTTAATATCTTCACAGCACACACTTTAAAAGTCCAAATGATAAAAGTTCAGAATAAGAACAGATTCTATTTTCCATATTGGAGTCAATTTGCATAATATACATTTTTCCTCAACCATTCCAATTAAATTCATCCATCAATAAATTTAAAAATTAATGCCCATCTGTATTCTGTTTTGGTTTTTTTGAAACTAAATATTGGATAGAATACTCCTTGCTACCTTTAAGCAAATTATTAATAACATTACTGCGATTATCAATCCGAGTCATCAACTCTTTCATGTTTTTAGCAATATCAAGAAAAGATTGCCCAAATCTTTTTTCTAGATACTTTTGCAGATTTTTATCTTTAATTTCTGCAAATTCAGCATCGGCTATGTTCTCAACAATAAGAGAAACTATAAATGTATTGTCAAAACCTTCATTTATAGATAAATTTTTAGAAAAAGTGATCCCACCTGAAATTATAAAACTCCAAATTAAAAACTCCAATTCACTTGTTATTATTACCTTTCTGTTAGTTAAAGAAAATAAAGGATCATCGTAATCTTTTCTGTACTGCACAGTTTCATTTTGAAGGTCTGCAAGTAACGGCAGTTTGTTAATAATATCTTGGTGGTTGTTCGCCATTTTTGCATCAATACCATTTACCATGCCTACATTCATTAATAAATTATTAACAAGATGCTTAATGTCATTTACTACTAGTATTTGTTCATCTACATAATTAGAGATATAAGTTTTGAAATAGACATCTATCGGTATGTTTGCTATGCTCGCATGGGTTGGTGTAATTTGACTAATAGGCTCATTGCCTGATTTTATAACTTTTGCTCCCTCGTTAGAAGCGTCTTTCGCTGTATTGCTATTAAGTGCTTTTGCTAATTTGTCAACTTGTGATTTGCCATTTTCAATCAGTTCTTTAGTAAGTTGATCCATATCTACTAAAAATTTATCTTGATCTTTTATATTTTTATCCAGTGCTTTATTTAAACGAATTTCTATTGGACGTAAATCAGCTTTAGTTAAATTAGAATGAACTGGTGACGTAAGGTCAGGTAAGCCCTTTTGGGACATCATTATAAATTTTTGTTCATCCTTTAATTTCTTTAATGCATTTTTAAGTACAAGCAAATCACCTGTGGTGCTGGTATTCTTCGTAAACTTACCCAAAAGACCAAAAATTGTATTACTCATTTTTGCAATTAGACCTCCTATAGAATTTGAATTTACAGATTTAGCAGCAACGTTACTAAGTCCTTTAAGAGCTCCTGTAATCATTATCCCTCCAACTCCAAATTCAAAAAAAACAGCTACTGCTAAAACAATAAAAATCCCGGCAATATCAATTTCCGTTTCTTTTGTTTCAAGAAATTCAATACGCTTACTTTGAACAATATCTACAGCATCACTTATAGAATCTTTAAATATTTTTGCGTTTAATTCTAAGTAATAACTTAATTCATCCAATTCGATTTTAAATTTTGTTAGATAAATTTTATACTTTTCAGTTGAAAGTTTTTGATTTATTATCTCTTCAATATTATTGAACTTTTTTAAAAAATAAATATTGCCATCTGAATCATTGCTTGCAACATATTCATCTCCATTTATATCAACAAATTCAAAGTTTATTATTTCATTAATGGAAATTAATGAATCGTTCGCACCTTGATTATAACTAATAAAATCAATTGCTTCAAATTGAATATTTGAATCTTTCTTCGCAAAAATGAAATCCTGAGGTAACGACTCTGGATAGATAATTGAGAGTTCTGATAAAAAATCACCAATGTTTACATCAGCCATTATATTGCAATTAAGGTTTTGACAATAAATTATTCGAATCTATTAAAGCATTATTTGCAATATTTTGCAAACGAACACTTTCTATTTTCATTTGCACAAGCTTTTCTTTTGCAATTTCATTTTGCAATTGACTCATTTCTTTTTCTATTGCTCTTCTCTCCAATAAATAGGGTTCTAATGAATCACACGCACCCATCACTGAATCAACATACATACCTGAAGTAGGAAGAGAAATTATTTTTTTATACTCTGTAATTTCCTCATCTTTGGAGTCATCTGCCTCTATCTTTATTTGGCTATACTTAGTTTCAAGATCATTTCTTAGTATAGGGTCTATCGCACTTAATTTAAGTGGATAAGCTGCTTTATTACCAACAAAACAAAGGATTCTATTCTCAATATATTGTATTAACCCTTTTGCTTTTAATATTTCATATCTAGAAGCAGAGTCTTCCATTTTCCAAAGCTGATTAAAGTAATATGTTTTATTTGCTTCTACGTGTAATGCAAATTTTTCAAACTCTGCATTTGCCATGGCTAATTGCTCTAAAGTGAAAACTTGTGGAGGGGGAGCTTGTGCCGGAAAAGAGGCTGGTGTGCTAACTGCAGGTGCCGCTAAATTTGCAGGTGGCACTAAATTTGAAATCTCATAATTTTTAAGCTCTTTCTTTGCTTTTTCTACCATTGCAGGCAATCCGCAATCACTACTGACTAAAGCTAATTCTGCTAACACAGGTATTAAATAAGGCGCTGGTATTACACATAAAGAGGAAAGTTGAATAATGACTAGGTTGATAGCTACCATTTTTATTGTAGTCATCCATTCATCATCCATACCAGTCAAGAAGGTTTCCAATTCTGCGATACAAATTTCCTCCGATGGTGCATCACCTAAGTTTTCAATGAAGTCGTTAGCCTTGCTTTCTACTCCCGGTGAAGCCACTTTATACTTTAGCCAAAAGTTAAATCGTCCCAAAACATCATGTGCATTATCAACTTCCTTTCTAGTTGGTTTCTCGAAATCTGGTAAAAATGGATTGTAATGTCTATTTAATACATCTAGTTCTTTAATAAAGTCAAGTGTAGTGAATTTTATTAGGCAGTCTCTAAGGTTTAAAGTTAGCCTTACTATAGGTTTTACCGGTACAGCAGGTACTGCTGTATTTACCCCACCATTTTGATTACTGGTGTTATCTATTTCAGTTTTGATTTCTGATTTTCTTTCAAACCAGCGTTGCGCTACCAATATTTTAACAGCATCAAATGCTGGGCTATACGACTTGCTTAATAAACATTTTTTCAAACGATCCTCATAAGCCAGAATAAAATTTTCATTGATTGTTCCATAGTCAGGATTTTTTACCAACAAACAAAAATTATTGTTAGAAGTCACTTTAGTATCTACCTCATAATTTTCTAGCACTTCAAAATAATTAAGAGTGAGAGTTCGCGATCCATTGGGGTTTTTTATTTTCCTTAATGTTCTTTTTTCCTCACCAAACTCATGTGTCTGCGTTATTTTAATTTGGGTTGTAGATTTGAATTTCTCCGATACTTTTAAAGTTGTTTCATTAATAGTATTTAAGCTGCTATTTATACCTTCCGTAATTGAGTTGCTTACACTTGCATCTGCTTTGACCGCCACCGCTTCAACAGGCAGTGTAATACCTAAACCTCCATTCGAATTAGTAGTTTCAGTTAGATCCCTTGCGATTTGGCTTGATACCTTCGCCATTGCACTGGATTCAACATTTTTCTCAAACTCAGTTGTAAGTGTTTTTTCTTCTTCAATCTTAAATTTATCATATGTAAAAACTTCAATAGTAAGTTCTTCTTGAGGTGCAAGAGTAATCGAATTCACGAGTGAACCCCTTGAGTAGCCTTTGAGTTTCCACTCCTGTTCAAAAGCCGTAACCAGACCAATTTCATACTTTGGAATGTTTGGAGATGGAGTATCTCTTTGATGAAAGTATCTTTCATATCTTGGGTCATTTTTATAGATATCGAGGATTTGAAGAAATTCATCAGGTCGCCACCCACCTTGAACTACATTATCATGTGGTACTCCATACTTACTCATGCCGGATCTTGAATCAAATAATAGTGCTCCGAGGTAGTCGAAATATTCTTTATCATCTAAATCTTCCGGGTGTAGATAGGTGTTATAATATATTGATTCTGGATCTGAAAGATCTACACTAGATGTTCTTTTATTGCCTTGAGTTGCTGCGCGCTTTTGCAATGTAACTTGTGGACGCTTCTTATTTTGGGATAAGTTTTTTGAATTAAACTTCAAATTATACATTTTATCATTGCTTTTAATAAAAACACTTGCTCCCCTAGTTAAAGCATCTGATAATAGAACTGTTTTTCCATCAATTTGAATTGAACCGTTTGATAAATCTTTATTACTAATTAATATTTCTTCCTGGCTTTCCAATGGACTTGGGTCAGTATACCCATTGCTGACTGTAGTAAATACATTTTCAATTCCTAGAAGATTAGTATTCTTTTCTCCATTAATAATCCGTAAGGGTTTAAATAACGAATTTAATTGAGGATAGAGGTATGATAATGTTAATCCTAATCTTGGTTTGGCGACTTTAATATTGTCAATAATTTTACCTGGGACTTCTCCATTCTCAGAGTCTTTTGCAATATCAAACTCTTTTTCAAAAACGTTTACTTTATACAAGTAAATTTTATTTGAAATATCATTTAAAGGTAATAAAGGATTACAACCGTTTTGGGTGTCAAAGTTTTCGTATGCCATGTTCTATGATTTTTTAAATATTATGTATAAAATATATTTATTATTCACAAATGTAATCAAAATCCAAATTCAAATTAATAAAATAATTCCAATTTGAAAATTACTTAAAACTAGTATGTTTTCCACTATTTACAGACTTGTTAATTATTAAAAAAGCAAGAAATTAATGCTTTAAATTTTTAATTATAGTCTCTAACATATTAAATTCACCCCTAGTGTAATGTTAAATACCCCTCTTAGCATTCATAAATTGCTGAAACTCAAAATTACATTTATGCTATATTGCAGTTAAATGTTTAGCGATTTAATTCTTACCTCCAATATTATGATTACCATTTATTCGTTGTCATTTTTAATTGCGCCATCTAACTTGTTAATACCCCCATTTTTACTCGCCTATCACACCAATTTGGATGTATAAACGAAGTTTATCAAATACCATCCCCAAAAATACCAAACTCCTCACACCAAATCTACCCACACCTTCAAATTCACCGAAAACCGTTAATCCCCTCCCTGTCACATTTCCCATAAATCCCACAACCATCTAACTTCACAATATCACATAAAATAACATCCCCACCATAACATTAATTGATTCTACACCTTTCTACCCTGTCACACTAAAACCCCAACTATTACGAAAACTGAACCCGCTGGTTTCAAAAAAAGTAACATTTGGCCCCTAAAAGTAGAATCCTGATTGCTATTAATTATGCCCATCCGAGTATATTCACATCTATTATATCCATAAAATTATTCAAGTCTTTGACGGATTCACTTTAGGGTAGACCTAGCATAATTGATTATCTATTCTGTAATCAAAAAAAACTTCAAAGTATAGATAGAATTTTGACCTAGCCCCGATCGCAGCGGAAACCCCGCAGTGAGGAACGAACGAGGAGTTCTAGCGGAGAGCGGGAACGCATTGCCAATCGAAGCAAAATGCTGCTGCTCCAAATCATCCATTTTGCTTTTATTTAAATTACTGAAAAATTATTCCGCCTATTTATTTATCGGCTTACATTTCCTCGCTGCCGCTTTTAACTTTATTATACTCTGTATTCAAATTTTGTTTTAATGTAGGGTCGCTTGGGTTGGCGGTGTATTGTTCGAATGCCTTTATGTAATCAGGGTAATCGCGATATTGATAACGAATAATATTTAAGTCGCTCACCATTAAAAGTATAAAACCTATTGCACCAAAAATGATGGCACGCAGCAGTATATTTTTATAAAGTGTTGCTTTGGTTTGCATATATCTTATTAATGCAAATACTAGTAAAATTGCGAGTGGAATTAATCCGGTATTAAGCATAAATTCGGAACCTTGAAAGCGCAACAATTTGAACATTATGCCGATCCAAATGGTTGAAAATGCTATACCTGCAACTATTGCTATAATTATATTGGCAGGTTTGATAGATTGATAACTTTCGGCTTTAAACATTTTTTTTATGCCAATGCGATGTATCAAGAAAAAACCAAATGGAAAATATAAAACACTTAACAACATGGTGAATATGTATAAAAAAAACGCGCCTCCTTCAATAAGTTGGAAATACATTATTAGAGAAATACAAATAATAACGAGGATAATTTTTTCGAACTTGCCCATGTGTGTGGTAATTGATGAAAATTAAAGGTAAAGCAATAATGTGAAAAACATAAAAACACGACTTTTTGCAAATCTTCCTACCTTTGCCCCCATGTGGAAAAACAACATTCTCGAAGCAATAGGCAACACGCCGCTGATTAAACTCAATAACATTGTGAAAGATATTCCGGCAACGGTGCTGGCGAAGGTGGAAACGTTTAATCCGGGCAACTCGATTAAGGATAGGATGGCGCTGAAAATGATTGAGGATGCGGAAAAGGATGGTCGCCTGCTGCCGGGTGGAACTATTATTGAAGGAACCAGCGGTAATACGGGTATGGGACTTGCCATTGCGGCTATTATTAAGGGCTATAAATGTATTTTTACCACAACCGATAAACAGAGTATTGAAAAGGTAAATGCGCTGAAAGCCTTTGGTGCGGAGGTTATTGTTTGCCCTACGGATGTTGACCCGGAGGATCCGCGGAGTTATTATTCGATGAGCAGCAGGTTGATTAAGGAGGTGCCGAATTCGTGGAAGCCGAATCAATACGATAATCCGAGCAATGCGGTGGCGCATTATGAAACTACGGGGCCGGAAATTTGGGAGCAAACGGAGGGAAAAATTACGCATCTGGTAGCAGGTGTGGGAACGGGTGGAACAATTTCGGGGATTGGCAAATATTTGAAGGAAAAAAATCCGAATATTAAAATTTGGGGGATTGATACGTATGGTTCTATTTTCAAGAAATTGAAGGAGACGGGCCTGGAGCACCTCGGGATTTGAGTAGGGGATTCTTGGACGACGAAGCACTTGGGCTCCGGCTTGGGACTTTCAGCCCATTCTCGATGTCTTCGTTCTGACT
>JANMLV010000300.1:0-15696 GCA_031372705.1 Bacteroidota bacterium
AACTGAACAGAAAATCCGATACTGTTAACCTACGTTTATTGGAGTTGCGAAAAATGACCATTATTTATAACGGTTACGATCCCGAAAACAAAACGGGATGCCAATACTGTATTTGCAATGAAATCCCATACGATAAAGGCGTTTTCACAATTGATATGCCCAAAAAGATGGAATCATGGATTTACATCCGCAAAGTAGCTATCAACATCAAAAGCATTCCAACCGATTTTAGAGACATCACTGCTATCCAAAACTGGTTTTTTAGAAACGGGAAATGAGGCAACAGCCAAGTTTTTGGCAAAAAGCGTCCAAAAAACTACTTCACTCCGCTTTCCGGCCTAACTTTTATTGCGAATACCTTTAAAGGGGTATTGATATAAACCCAATTTTGGTGTTACTTTTGCATCTTATTTAGACTTATTATAAATTAATGCACAATTTCAAGGGCTCCTCGCTGCTTTTAGCTGTATTTGCAGGCATTTCAGTGCTTTTTATGACTTTTTCATGCAAATCTGAAGCTAAATCAGATGAAAATGAGTTGCCAAAAGCTGTGGTAAAGGGTTATGCTGACATCGTGTTTGCAACATATAATGATGCATTATTAACAGCTAAAAATTTAGAATCTGCCGTTTCAGCATTTTTATCCTCTCCAACTAACGAAAATTTATCAAGCGCAAAAACGGCTTGGCTCACTGCACGCAAATATTACGGTCAGACAGAGGTTTTTCGTTTTTACGATGGTCCAATCGACAACGGTGAAACAGGAGTGGAGGGTTTGTTAAATGCTTGGCCACTCGATGAAGTGTATGTAGATTATGTTGAAGGAGCTCCGAATGCCGGCATCATCAACAATATCACAACCTATCCGGAAATTAACAAATCGCTGCTGATTGAAATGAACGAAAAAGGTGGAGAAGAAAATATCAGTTGTGGTTATCATGCAATAGAGTTTATGTTATGGGGACAAGACCTTAGCGATAAAACAGCAGGTGAAAGACCCGTTTCAGATTTTGCACCCGGAAATTTAATTAACGACCGCCGCCGCACTTACCTCGAATTAACTACATCACTTTTAGTGGAACACTTGCAACAATTAAATGATGAATGGAATCCTGAAATTGAAAATAATTATTATAAAACATTTGTCGGTTTAGCACCTGATGTTGCCATTCAAAAAATATTAACAGGAATGGGCGTTTTAAGCAAAGTAGAACTTGCCGGTGAACGCATGTTTACAGCGTATGATAATGCCAGTCAGGAGGATGAACAGAGTTGCTTTAGCGATAATACCAAAGCTGATTTAATGAATAACATTGGTGGTATTATGAATGTGTTTTTTGGCACTTATGTGCGTTATGATAAAAGTAATTTGCAAGTAAAAAGTATTAAAGATTTACTGTTGTTAAAAGATGTTACATTATATAAGCAAACAGAAACATTATTAAGAACATGTAATAATGATTTTCAGAATATATATCAACCTTTTGATAATGCAATTGTGTTGGAAGATAAACGCCCTCAAGTTATGCAGGCAATTTTATCGGTTCAACAATTGGGCGATCAAATGGCATTAATTGCAGCTGCACTTGGAACAAGTATTAATGTTAACGCTAATTAATTATTTAATAAATGAACATAAAGATAAAATCAGTTTACCAAATTATCATCTTGATAATTATTACAACGGTAACAATTTTATCATGCAATCAGTTAGACGGCAATAACGCTTCATCTTCGCTAAAAGCAGAATTAAATGAATCGTTATCCGGCGGAGCTGCAACCGTTTTTGATCAAACCGTAAATGCATTTGCATTACCTATTCCCGATTTATCATCACAGGATGAATTATTATTTTTTGTCGGAAATTCCTTCTTCAATCAAAATTGGGTACAAGCGCCCGCATCAACAACGGCGCGCGATGGATTAGGTCCATACTTTAATGCTAAGTCATGTTCCGGGTGTCATTTTAAAGATGGTAGAGGGCAGCCACCGGCAACTATTGGTCAGTTATCAGAAGGTTTTATTGTTAGACTTAGCATTCCCGGAAAAGGACTAAACGGCGCACCGATTGGCGACCCTAATTATGGCAAACAATTTCAGGATCATGCAATAGATGGTGTTAAAAATGAAGGATTATTTAACATTGATTGGAAAATAATTGAGGGAAAATATCCTGATGGAAAAGCGTATGAACTTAGACAACCAATAATTACTTTCAATGAATTAAATTATGGTAATATGCGAAGTGATATCATGATTTCACCTCGCGTAGCGCCTCAAATGATTGGTCTCGGATTACTCGAAGCTATGGATGAAAAAGCCATTTTAGCATTTGCCGATGAAGCCGATAAAAATAATGATGGCATAAGTGGCAAACCAAATTATGTTTGGAATGCAATTACACAAAAAACGGAACTCGGCCGATTTGGATGGAAAGCAAATGAACCAACTATTTTGCAACAAATTTCCGGAGCATTAAATGGTGACATGGGAATTTCGTCAACGCATTTTCACGACCAACATATTTTACCGCATCAAGCAGCAGCAAAAAATGCACCACAAGGTGGAAATCCTGAAATTGAAAACGATGATTTAGAAAAATTGCATTTATATTCTGCAACACTGGCAGTGCCGGCGCGCAGAGATATTAACGATGAAAATGTTTTAGCCGGCAAGCAATTATTTAAATTATTAAATTGTAATAGTTGCCATATCGATAAAATGGTAACCGGTACACATCCTAAATTCACTGTTTTATCAAATCAAACAATAAGACCTTATACCGATTTATTATTGCACAATATGGGTGAAGGACTTGCAGATAATCGCCCCGATTTTTTAGCAACAGGAATGGAATGGCGCACACCACCATTATGGGGAATTGGATTATTTCATGTGGTTAATAAACATACATTTTATTTACACGATGGTCGTGCACGAAATATAGAAGAAGCCATTTTATGGCATGGAGGCGAAGCAGAGAAGTCGAAGAATGATTTCATGCAGTTATCTGAGAAAGACCGCAATAACCTCATCCATTTTTTAAATTCATTGTAAGTAATTTATTTTAGTTATTTTCGTTCTCCTATTTTTAAAGTGGATGATGAGTTTATTGCTTAATTTTATTTTGATACTATTTGCGGCAAATCCCGTGGTGGAAGCAAACGAGCCTTCTAATAAAATAGCCTCATTTGCCACTGCCGATTTTTTGGTTGGCAAACATAATTACTATAGCGATTCAGCTTTCGTGGAAATTCCGGAACACATGGCTTACAGAAGTAAAATGTTCCTACTCACAGAAGTGTATACCAATTATCTCGCCATGTATCAAGCAGCAAAAAAAGAGGGAGTTAACCTCAAAATTATTTCTGCTGCACGCACTTTTGAAGAGCAAACCTGGATTTGGGAAGATAAATGGAAGAAAAACAAAGTGAAATACCCTGCAGATACAGTATTGTCGGCCTTTATAATGCAATATAGTGCCATGCCCGGCACCAGCCGACATCATTGGGGAACCGAAGTTGATTTAAACAGCACCTCCGACAGTTATTACGAAACGGCTACCGGTAAAAAAGTATACGAATGGTTGGTCCAAAATGCCAATAGTTTTGGCTTTTGTCAGACTTACGACAGCAAAGGAATGGCACGAACAACGGGTTACAACGAAGAAAAGTGGCATTGGAGTTATTTTCCATTGTCTGAGCAATTCTTAAAAAATTACGCTTCAAAAGTCAATTATAGCCATATTTCGGGCTTTTTGGGCGATCAAACTGCCTTAAAACTCGACGTAATTTCAAATTATGTTTTAGCCGTTAGCCCGGAATGTAAAAAATAATGTAAAAAAAAATTGCGTATCAGATATTTTTGTATCTTTGATATAGAGTTTCGTTAGTTTGTTCATAGTTGCAGCGCTTTTACTCGCCGTTTTTTGGACTTATTCATTAGTAACTCCTATCTTTTATTATTAACAAATTAGAAAAAAATGAACATTTACGTTTCAGGATTGAGTTTCAAACTCAATGATGCCGATTTAAGGCAATTGTTTGAAGAATACGGTGAGGTATCTTCAGCTAAAATTATTATGGACAAATTTACAGGCCGTAGCCGTGGATTTGGTTTCGTTGAAATGAATGACGAAGATGGCCAAAAGGCTATTGATGCATTAAACGAAGCTGAAGTTGACGGAAAAGTTATCGGCGTTTCAGTTGCGAGACCTCGCGAAGAAAGACCACGTAGCAACTTCAACCGCGGTGGCGGTGGTGGAGGCGGTGGCTTCAACAAAGGCGGTGGAAGCGGCGGAAGCGGCGGTGGACGTAACAACGATCGCGATGGCGGTGGTTACGGAAAGAAAAATTTCAATCGTTGGTAATTTTTGCCTCCAAATAACTGAAACCCTGTTCGAAAATCGAACAGGGTTTCGTGTTTATACGCGATTTAGATTTAACTTAGCGCTAACATTAAATTATCATCAAGCATCAAGATAAATCTAGACCGTTAATGAAACAATATATACTCCTTTGCATCATTTTTATTTCCGGTAACGCTTTCGCACAAAGTTTCTACCAACTTGAAAACACCATCATCCCCGACGATGGCAGCAGTATAACTTTCGAAATGTCTGTTTCCGGTTTGCCGGATGTTATTGACCCGAGTTTTGGTCTTGAAACCGTTTGCTTTAATATCAACCACACCTGGACAAGCGACTTAGATATAACACTTATTTCGCCCGATGGCAGTTCTTTTGTTTTAGTTACCGGTGTCGGTTGGGGAGAAGTAAATTTTGAAAATACTTGCCTTAACGACTATGCCGATCAATTTATTTCCGAAGGCTTTGGACCTTATACCGGGGTTTGGAAACCTACGGGCGATATGGGCGTAGTTAATAATGGGCAAAATCCCAATGGCATTTGGAAATTACTTATTTATGATACTTATGCTTTCGCAGATATTGGCGAATTAATAGACTGGACAATTACGTTTGGCGATGAACCCGCTGCTCCATTTGCTTTTACTACAACCAATTTACCAATAATAAAAATTAATTCTAATGGTGCAACAATTGTAAATGAACCAAAAGTTGAAGCCGATTTTTTTATTATTGATAACGGAATTGGTGCTGAAAATAATGCAGCCGATACTATTTATGCTTATCAAGGAAAAGTATTGGTAGAGTTGCAAGGATTTACCGGTCCTTATTATCCTAAAAAGAATTACGACTTCGATTTAATTGATGACCTAGGAATAGAAATCGATACCATGCTGCTCGGTTTACCTGTTGAAAATGATTTTATTTTAAAAGCTGAATATCTCGATTATTCATTAATAAAAAATGCAATTACCTATGAAATGGCGCGCCGTATGGGACGCTATGCCCCACGCACTAAATACTGTGAATTGATGGTTAATGGCGAATATATGGGCGTGTTTTCATTAACCGAAAAAATTAAACGGGATGAAAATCGAGTGGATATTGCAGAATTAAAACCCGAAGATATAAGCGGCGAAGAATTAACCGGTGGATATATTTTTGAAATAAATGAAAACTTTTCACCCAACGATTGGGAAAGTGATTATCTCCCCATAAATTTTGCAACAAATGGCCTACCGGTTGCGTATAAAATGGTATATCCGCGCATAGAAGAAATTCAAACTGAACAGTTAGATTATATCGTTGCCTACGTTGATAGTTTTGAAGATGCATTATACGGTCCCGATTTTTTGGATGAAGCTACCGGTTATAGAAATTATATCTCCGTAAAATCATTTGTCGATTTTATGCTGGTAAATGAATTTAGTGCTAATTACGACAGCTACGGAAGAAGCACCTTTTTATACAAAGACAAAAACAGTGAAATAAATATTGGTCCCGCTTGGGATTATGATCGCGCATACGCACCTTGGACAGTTGCCGGTTGGGTTTGGGAAATTACACATCCGGCTTGGCCATTTCCATTTTGGTGGAGCAAATTACGTGAAGATGAAGAATGGCGAAATGAAGTGTATTGTCGTTACACAAACTTGAGATCTACAGTTTTAACCGATGATGCATTCGATGTATTTATTGATTCCGTATCAACATATATTCATGATGGCGCAGAAAGAAATTTTGAAAAATGGCCCGAATTAGGCGTTACAGATTATGATTATTTTGTGGAAGAATTACGCACTTTCGTACACGATCGTTTGGAGTGGATGGACGTTGCTCTAGTACCCGATTTTGTCGGCGCTCCCGATGCAACATTTAATGTTGAACTCGTTACTTACTTAACACATGCATTTACACCTGTAACAACCGGTGCAACCTACTTGTGGGATTTTGGCGATGGCACAACATCTACCGAAGAAAATCCAATTCACACTTACGCAGCAGAAGGAAATTACGTTATTAATTTAACCGTAAACCAATATTATGGTTGCATCGGAAATTCAAGTCAAAGCTATCAAATTGTGGCATCAACAAATGATAATTTACTTTCATTAATTTCAGTGCATCCAAATCCTGTTATTAATTCATTAACAATTGAACTTCCTCAAGATATTACCGTGCAAGAAGTATTAATTTATAATACACAAGGAGAATTAATAAATGCACCGGTAAATTATGCAACGGCTGTAATTAATGTCGATATGCAACATATTGCAGCAGGCGCATATTTAATAAAAGTTAAAAGCGATAATGCCGTAATTAATTTTCCAATTGTAAAACTTTAAACAATTAATGTCGCTTCTTTTGCATTTGAAGTAATGATGAATTGCATTATTAAAACAGATAAATAAAAAAGCCCAATTTGATAATTCAAATTGGGCTTTTTAAATACGTAAATATTATTATTCCGCTTCAACAGCACAATGCTTGTTATAAGCATTAGCCAAGTCGTTAGCAATCATCATCGCATTTCTGCCTTCAATTTGATGGCGTTCTATAAAATACACCAACTTCCCGTTCTTAAACAAAGCAATGCTTGGTGAACTTGGAGGATAAGGCAATGTGTGTCGTCTTGCCTCAGCAACAGCATCAATATCAAATCCCGCAAACACAGTAGCTAATTTATCGGGCTTGTTTTCATTACCTAACGATAAACGCACGCCCGGACGAGCATTTCCCGCTGCACAGCCGCATACCGAATTTACCACCAATAGGAGGGTGCCTTCAGTATTTTTGATGGTATTTTGCACCATTTCTGGGCTTGTTAAGTCTTCAAATCCCACCTTAGTGAGCTCTTCTTTCATCGGTTGAACCAATTCTTTTGGATACATAGTATATCAGTTTTAGAGTTACAAAGTTATATACTGCAACTGATTTTGCAATAAATTGAAAATAGTTGCATTATTTCTTGAACCATAGCGATGGTTAAATGGTTCATACTAAGTCAAAGAGAAAGCAATTTTTTACCTTTGCAGCATACTTAAAGTAGTTAATAATCAAAAACAGTATAATGAACGTAATTACAGACAAAAAACTCCCATACAAGGTTAAAGACATTACCCTTGCAGCTTGGGGTCGCAAAGAAATTAAACTGGCAGAAGTTGAAATGCCGGGACTCATGTCACTTCGTGAAGAATATGGCAATTCAAAACCGCTGAAAGGTGCTCGTATAGCAGGTTGTCTGCATATGACCATTCAAACTGCCGTGTTAATTGAAACCTTAAAAGAGCTTGGTGCCGATGTGCAATGGAGTTCATGTAACATCTTCTCAACGCAAGACCATGCTGCTGCGGCAATTGCTGCTGCCGGTATTCCGGTGTATGCTTGGAAAGGTATGTCGATTGAAGAATACGACTGGTGTATTGAGCAAACCTTGTTTTTTGGCGAAAATAATGAGCCATTAAACATGATTTTAGATGATGGTGGCGATTTAACCAACCTGGTTTTGGATAAATATCCTGAAATGGTAGAACATTTGAAAGGCATTTCCGAAGAAACTACAACAGGTGTACATAGATTGTATGAACGCGTTACAAAAGGAACATTGCCTGTTCCGGCAATAAACGTAAACGATTCTGTTACAAAATCGAAATTTGATAACAAATACGGCTGCAAAGAATCATTGGTTGATGCTATTCGCCGTGCTACTGATATTATGATGGCAGGTAAAGTTGCCGTTGTTGCAGGTTATGGTGATGTAGGAAAAGGTTCTGCACAATCATTAACCGGTTCAGGTGCGCGTGTATTGATTACCGAAATTGACCCTATTTGTGCTTTACAAGCAGCCATGGATGGTTACGAAGTAAAGAAAATGGATGATGCAGTTAAAGAAGCAGATATTATTGTAACTGCAACAGGAAATTGCGATATCATTACCGGTCGTCATTTCGAAATGATGAAGCATAACGCAATTGTTTGCAATATCGGTCACTTCGACGATGAAATTGATGTGGCTTGGTTAAATAATAATCACGGTGAATCTAAAGATGAAATCAAACCGCAAGTAGATAAATATACCATCAACGGTAAAGATATTATTTTACTTGCCGAAGGCCGTTTAGTTAATCTTGGTTGTGCAATGGGTCATCCAAGTTTTGTTATGAGTAATTCATTCACTAATCAAACATTAGCACAAATTGAATTATGGGTTAATGGAGCTAAATACGATAATAAAGTTTATACATTACCTAAATACCTAGATGAAAAAGTAGCAAGATTGCACTTGAAAAAATTAGGTGTTGTATTAGAAGACCTAAGCGAAAAGCAAGCAAATTACATCGGCGTAGAACAATCAGGTCCATACAAACCTGAATACTATCGCTATTAATTAAATAGTTTAATCTAGCTTTCAATTAAAGGGGTGACAGAAATGTTGCCCCTTTTTTTATGTGCTTGAAACTAATGTGCAAATGTACCGATGTACCAATGTGCAAATTTGGTTCATGTAAAAATCTTAATGAGTTGGTTCTCGCGGAGATATGGAGAAGCGGAGCCGCGGAGCAATAATTCGCTACCTGACAGGCTCCTCGGCTGTTCCATTAGTACATCACCATATTAGCACATTTGCACATTGCATTTCCGGTTGTTCATTGGCTGTTTAATTGGTACATAGGTACATTGGTACATTTGCACATTGGCTGCTCCGGCTGTTATCTCCGCGTTTCCGCTTCTCCCTATCTCCGCGTGAACCAAAAAGGAACGCTGATTAAACGGATTGAACGGATTTACACGGATTAGTTTTCGAGGTGGAATTCTAATTAGCACATTAATTTTCGGCTGTTCATTGGCTGTTTAATCGGTACATCGGTACATTTGCACATCGGTACATTGGTTTATCTTTGCATAATGACCAAGCTCTCAGTTAATATCAACAAAATCGCAACCCTACGCAACGCACGTGGCGGCAATATGCCCGACGTAGTTCAATTTGCAAAAGATTGTGAGCGTTTCGGTGCCGATGGCATTACCGTGCATCCCAGGCCCGATGAGCGACATATTACATTAAAAGATGTGTATGCCATTGCACCAATAGTAACAACCGAATTTAATATTGAAGGCTATCCCGATGCTCGATTTATGGAAATTATTCGCAACGTAAAACCTGCTCAAGCAACACTCGTTCCCGATCCGCCTGATGTAATTACAAGTAATACCGGTTGGGATGTAATTAATAACATGCAAATGCTAAAAGATATCATCGAAGAAATTAAATCATATGGCGTTCGCGTTTCCATTTTTTTAAACCCCGACCACGACCAAGTGCATGCAGCCAAATTGAGTGGAACCGATCGCATCGAATTATACACCGGACCATTTGCCGAACATTTTCATCAAAATAAAACCGCAGCAATATTGCCTTACGTGCATGCTGCAACAATAGCAAATCAAATTGACCTCGGCATCAACGCCGGACACGATTTGAACCTGCACAATTTAAAATTCTTCAAACAATCGCTACCACACCTCGACGAAGTATCAATCGGTCATGCACTAATAAGCGACGCATTATACTACGGAATCGAAAACACCATCCAAATGTATAAACGCGAATTAAGTGCGCTATAATAATATAATTAACGCTATCTAAAACTTACCTTATGCTCAGCAACAACGACATCCTTAAAAAATTACGCGTAGCACTTTCATTGCGCAACGATGATATCATTCATATTTTATCACTCGTCGATTTCGAAATAACAAAAGGAGCCCTCGGCGATTTATTTCGCAACGAAGACCATCCCAACTACAAAATTGCCGGCGATCAAATTATGCGCAATTTTTTAAACGGATTAATTATTTATAAAAGAGGTAAGCGCGACGATTCCGCCGCAACATCGCCTATCGACAAAACAGAATAAAAAGAATGAGCAAGTTATAAGGTATACTTTATAACATTTTGCTCATTCATTAATCATTTATCAGCTTAGCTGAAAGTTAATAGTAAAATTCCTCGCTGATAATTTTACCATCTTTTACTTCATAAAGGCAAATTTCATCTAACACCATACGCCCTTGTCCTTTAAATGTAGCGTCAAGCTGCATTGCCACTGTAAAATATTTCCCGGCTACTAATGCATCAGAAAAAGAACCACCGTGTCTTTCTTCAATAGAGGCAGCAAAAGCTTTACCTTTCTCTAAAACAGCAATTTTTCCATGTGCCGATTTTATCGGGCCATTTTCCGGTTCTATACTAACCACATCATCTGCGAACAATTCCTGTTCAGCTTCTAAAACCTGACCATTGCGGCATAGCGAAACTAAACGGTCTGCAATTTGTTGAGTTGTCATTTTGTTATATTTATTGTATAACGATTAGCAATAAGGAAATTGGACAGGTTTTTTTAAAAGAATAGTATTGCAGTGACGTTGTTATGCACTGAGTTGAGCTTATTGAATAAGATTAAAACCAAATTAATTTCAACTGAACAGTTACAGCATAATTTAGTATAAATGGTATGATAATTATTAACACTTTAAAATTAATCAGTATTTATACATTTTTTTATCCTATAATATAAAATGCAGTAAAATTAATGGCATAAAAAAAGCGCCGGAATTACTTCCGACGCTTTTTTATTTAGTTTGATTTAATTATTTATTTATAACTAAATTCTGATTAAACTCTTTGTTGCCGGCAACAATATTTACAACATAAATACCACCTGAAATTTCATTTTCAAATGTTACCAGTTCAAATAAATTACCATTAACAACATTAGCAATTTTTTCATAAACTACTTGTCCTGTTAAGCTATAAATTTTAATGTTAGCTTGTTCTGTAACAGCACTTGCAATTTGTAAATCAATTGTAAATGATTCTGCGGTTGGATTTGGATAAATGCTCAATACATCAGCTTCTGAGGCGCCAATTTCTTCGCGACAAGCTGTTACAGCTAATGCGCCGGTTGTTCTAGCACATCCAAAGGCATTTGTAATTAAGCAAGTATAACTTCCCGGAGTTGTTGCATAGTACAAGTAATTATTTGCACTAGGAATTGGTGTACCATCTTTATACCACTGCCAAGTATAGGTTGCATCATAACTCGCTTTCAATTTTACAGTAGTGCATAAGCTAGTTCCGTTTGGTGCAGAAATATTTGCATTCGGAGACGGATTCACACTTAAGAATGTGTAATCTGAAAGGTCAAAACAACCGGTTGGTGAATTTACCTGAACATTATAATAGGCAGGCTTATCAGTACTATATAATGGCGATACTGCGCCAATTATCGGGTTATCATTTTTAAACCATTGGTAGGTACATCCACCACAAGCTTCCACTGAAAAAGTAACCGGAACCCCTTTACAAGTTGCTACGGTGCCGATAGGCGAAATTATTGCGGTAACTGAACCTTCATCAATGGTGCCATCGCAGTTGTCATCAACTCCATTTGAACAAACTTCATCAACACCCGGATTTATTAAAATGTCGGCATCATTACAATCGTCCGAATTGTCTACATATCCTGAAGGTGGAGAGCAGGCTAATGTTGAAACTGCAGCATCACCAAATCCGTCTGCATCACTATCTGCATACCAAGTTGAAACTCCAATTACTCCGGGATCAGCGTCATCAGTTAATCCGTCACAATCATCGTCAACTCCATTACAAACTTCTGTTGCAGCAGGGTTAATTGCACTGTTACCGTCATTGCAATCATCAAAATTCCCTACATAACCCAATGGCGCGATACCATCACAAACTTCAATAATATTTAATGGATCGCCATAAGAATCACCGTCAATATCAGCATAGAAAGTAGCAAATGATGATGTTGATGTAATAGAAAGCGTATAAGTGCCTTCATTTGCACTATATCCTTCCATTACAACATAATAAGTTACACCCGCCGTCACTGTAATTGTTATTGTAGATTTAAGTCCACATCCATCATCATTAAAAGCAAGTGAAGTTCCTGCAGCATCAAGTATGTGCAAGTAGGTATCGTTTAGCGTACCTGTGCTGGCGCAAGTTGAAGCTGTAATCGTACCATTACATGAAGGTATTACTCGGTAATAAATATCAGGTGAAGCTTGACCATAATTGTTAGTCCAACAACTAGTGCTAAGGTTATCACCAGACAAGGTTGCAGGTAATGTTCCAACTATAATAGGATTAGCAATAATATCGCCTGTTGGTGTTGGATTAAAGGTTACTGTTACAGGAGCTGAAGTGCTTGAAAAACCGCTAGCTGTGCAAGTAACTATTAAACGATAGTCATTGGTTTCGGTTTCGGTTGTGCTAAACGCCAATGTTGTTGCACCGGGAATGTTTGCATATCCTGCGCCGTTGTCTCGTTCCCATTGATAAGTTATTCCAAAATCAGTAGAGCTGCCAACTGCATTCAATGTAAATGAAGTTAATGCTCCACAAACATTCGAAAGCGTAGAAGTAGCAGCCGCTGCAACCGGTGTACCTGAACAAGCAGGAACAGTAGTGAAGCTAAAAATGGTGCAGCCTGCAGCAGATCCAATCAAATTTTTAGGAATTATTTGCCAGTAATAGGTAGTACTTGGCAATAAAGTGCCGGTTGAGAATGTTGTTCCGGCAGTATTACCTGCAAATGTAGGAATAGCTGTTGTGCTAAAATAAACATCATAACTGCTTGCGTATGGCGCTATATTCCATGTTAAATTAATTCCTGTTGTAACTACACCCGTAGTGCCATTTGCAGGCGCTGTTAATGTGGTACAATCTGGAACCGGATTATATATACAAATAGAGAAGTTTCCGGATCCGGCACCTGAAGCAAAATGGTAAATACGAACATAATAGGTAGCTCCTATAGTTAGTCCCGTCATATTTGTAGTTTCTAAACCGGCTGTTGTAGTTGCATTTATGCAATTTAACTGGGTTAATGAACCACATGTTCCTGAATAAACCGAGAAGGCGGCATTGTATCCTGCGCCACTTTGCACATTTATTACCGGATTTGCATCAGTTGCAATAAACTTATACCATATGTCATCATCTGCCGTGCCTGTGCAAGCAGCTGCTTCACCAACAGTTGCAGTAGCTGTTATTGTTGTGCCCGAAGTATAAGAGCATGATGTACCAACTGCAATTGTAATCGCGCCAGAGCAATCATCATTTACCGGCGGCGGTGTAGATTGGTATACACATATTGTAAATTGGCCTGATGTTGATGATCCGACTGCATTATGGAAAACGCGAACATAATAAATTGATCCTCCCGGAGTTAAACCAGGGGCAATTAATGTTTCAATTCCACTGGCTCCTGTAGCATTTTGACAGGTAATTGGGGTAAATGACGCATCATATAATTGCACAACGGCATCATATAAAGGAGAACTACGAACTGAAATATTATAGTCGGAAACACCTGTTGTTGTAAACTTAAACCATACATCATCATCTTCGTTTCCTGCGATTGCACATGGTGCAGCACCAACACCTGAATTGGTCGCATTTCTTGAATTATAATAAGTTCCGCATAAACCCGGTGATGAACACAAAACGGTGTTAACCGGCAGTGAAATAGCATTAGCTGAATTGTCGTTGCTCGGTGCTGCAATCACAGGTGCAACAACCGGACCGGTATAAGTACCTGGAGTTAACACGAATTTTGAATAGCATGCAGGCATATAACTATGAGTTGCCGGATCACTTGCAGCAGAAAAATAATTGGTAACTGCCGGAACTTGCATGGCAAATCTGTCGTTTGAAGTTAAGCCGGCAGGATTTGTTCCATTATATCCTAAACTATATGAATAAGCACTGGTAACGCTGCCGTCAAATCCTTCAAAATTGCCGTATATATATTCAATAATATTTCCACTTTCATATAACTTAACTTGGAAATTTAAATTAGGTCCGGGAACAGAAAATCGTTCAAGACCGGCCCATTCAATTGTAATAACGGCACTTCCGCTACCTAAAGTTCCGGTAACTTGATAGCGCAAACAAGCATCACGGTTAGCGTAATTCTGGCCAACAAAAACAAGATCATCCCAAAAAGGAGCCAGTACTTTTGTTTGTGATGTTGAAGTTAAACTATTAGAGAAAGTAGTTGAAGTAGTAGAGCTTAAACTTATCCAACCATTTGAACAGGCTACAAAGCCGGTTACAGCGTTGCCCTGAAATTGAAACGTAGTTCCGGCAAGACTCACTAAAGTGGAAGTATTATCATCTCCACTGGCATTTACCCAACCCGGGAATACAAGTCCTGAACCTCCATTTGCCGGCATTATTGAATTCCATGTTGCGCTCGTATTATAAGCTACATCATAGGTACAATTGGTTGTTGTAACAGCACAAGATGCAGTGTTAGCGGAAAATCCACTTGGAGTGCAGGTAACTTTGCAGCGATAATAAATTCCTGAAAATAAGGCAGGGAATCCATAAGTAGCGGTTGTTGCACCGGTGCCACCAACCACGTTTGCCCAAGCATCAGCTACACCATTATCATTCGATTCTTCCCATTGCAAAGCTATGCCTGTTGCAGCTGAATAACCTGTAACTGTAATTGCATTTGCTCCTGCTATGCCAACACATGCTGAAGCTGTCGCCGGAATTGTTCCCGCAACCGGTGTGCCTGTGCAAGGTAATGGCGGAGTCCATTGAAAAACTAATCCGTTTGCCGGTTTTACAATACTGCTATAAGTACAAGTAGCCGCATTAGTTCCGCCTGCTGTTGTTGCTGACCAGTTGGTGGTGGTAGTCCTATTGTTAAAATCTGCACTGCTGGAACCTCGCAAACCTGCTTGTAAGGATTTTGCTGTAGATCCCGGGGTGGCTCCATAAACAATTTGGATGTTATTTGAACCTTCGTATATTTTTATTTGAAAATTAAATTCGTTAGCACTAACATTAAAAAATCCCCAATTTCTCCATTCTATGGTCATTACCTGACTGCCGGGGGCTCCTGAGAGTTGGTACATCAGTTTGTTAGCCTGAGCGGCAAATCCCTTTAAATCGGCATTGAAGCCGGCAATTACGTTATTAGAAGCCCCTGAACTTATAGAAGTATACGAAGAAGATATGGTCATCCCCGCATTTCCTAATGCTATAAAGCCATTGGCTTGAACCTTAAATCTGGTATAAACAACACCATTATAAGTGAAGTTAAAACCTATAGCATAATCACCTGTAGTTGGATAACTAGTGTCATCCACGTCAACAGCTGAAGCTATATTTACAGTACCGGCCCCTCCGTCGATAGTTGTAAATACGCCAAGCGATGAACTAAAGCCATATGCACTTATTTGGCCATAGGTGGGCGAAAGTGCAAATGCAAACAGACTGACTA
>JANMLV010000006.1:0-3658 GCA_031372705.1 Bacteroidota bacterium
CCATCCTTTCAACCAGTGCGGTTGGAGGATTGTCGCTTACGAACTTGCGCGCCAATTTGGTTGAAACGAATTTCGCCGTCGCAGGATGTTTCGCCAGAATCTCTAAGACTTTGTAACCGTCCTGAATGCCGCCGCCCGCCGGAATCTTTTGCCCCAACACAACCTTTTCACCGTCATCGTGAATCGCGGTATTGAAGAAGAAGCTACCACCCGCGCGCGGTTGGCGAATCGTCCAGCCAGTGAAGCAGCGCGCGACTTCCTGCACGTCTTTTTGCGTGTAGCCGCCGTCAACGCCCAGCGTATGCAATTCCATGATTTCGCGCGCGTAATTTTCATTGATGCCGCGATTGCGCTTTGAGGCTTTGAGGCGGTCGAGATTTTGCAGCATTTGCGCGCGGCGCTTCTCGTATTCGGCATCGTCCAAAACCGCTTGCCCTGCCTGCTTGCGTGCGCGGCGACCTTTTTCCATCTGGTTGAGCATCTTTTGCAGTTGCTCTTCGCGGTCATCACCGCCTTTGGCATTGGGCGTCGCGCTCGTCCAGTTATCCAAATAAAACAGCATCGCAGGACTTTCCGCCGTAGCCTTCAACAAATTGCCGAACTTGCCGAACGCCTTCGCGCGAATGGCGTCACGCTCATACGCTGTCGTCAAGATGCGGTCAGCACCTTTATTGATGTATACATTGAAATGATTGAACCAGAAATCAGTCATCACTTCTTGCAACTGGCGCTCGCTGTAAACGGCGCGCACGATTTTGGCTTGTTGCAACTGTTCGACGAGTTCGCGCGGCTGGCGATAACCCATCTCAGCCAGAATGCGCTGCGCTTCGCGACGACGCGCGAGCGGGTCACTGTTACCTGCTTTGGTATCGCCAGTTTGAGGCATAGGTTTCGGCGCGATCTTCGCGTTGCCGCCGATATTGATATCGGTGATGTCGAATCCTTTCTCTTTCAACTTCGCTGCGAGTTCCTGCTGCGGTACGTCGTAAGTGCGTGCCAACTCTTCAGGACTCAAACTCAACGAATGAATCGTTTTAAGTTTTTGTTCAGTCGCGGAATCGTCCAGGCGTTCGGGTGCGAGTTGCTCATCCAGAAATTTTTGCCAGCCCAATCTCGATCGAGTTCACTATACGTTGCTAGTTGTTCGAGATAAATATTATTCAAGCCTGTAAGTTCAAAAACTACTCGGTTGGCACATTGATTGAGGCTTTCATTCTCATTCAAAAAACCACCCACAAGCGACCATTTTCCTATTTCTGGCTCAAAATTGCGTTTGATAAGCAAGCAATAAAGCTTGTTTTCTTTAAATCCAAACACAATGCAATCTGTAGAGAGCAGAAATTTGGAATACTTTATATATAAATTTGAGTTCTGAGTTTCCAATATAATTACTTGCTCGTAAAGTTTTCTTCCAAAATTGCAACTCCCCAAGCTGAAAGTGTAATTGAACCTTCATTTTTGACACTATTTCCCGATATTAAATCTTTTGCTAGTCCATAAACATTTTTTATTACTTTTTCTTCGTCTGAATAATTTAAGTAAAAATGCAATCTAGTTCCTTTGGTTGAGGTGCTATTTTTTTGAATAATTGGAAACTTTAAGTTTTTATCTGGGTCGTATATGTTTAATTGCTTGCACATATCTAGAATTACCGCCTCCTGAAGCTCATCTGTCAAAATTGTGCCTTGATAAATAGCTTTCCCTTTTCCAAAATTATTGCTCACTATGGCCGGATATTTTCCATATTCTTTGTGTTCTGGATAAGCAATCGACTTGCCTGTAGTTGGTACTAAAAGTTCAAACCAGGTTTCAATTTTATTGGTTTCAACACTCAAATTATAAGGATTTTCTTTCAAAGAAAGTGCTGAAATTTTGGTAGTTTCTTGATACGTTAATCCACAAAGTTCGCTTAATCCTCCTGGTTGATCCACATATCTAGCACCCATAAACTCGTTGCAATAGCCACTTCTAGGTCCAATTACCACATATCCACCATTTTTAACATATAAAACTAACTTGGCAATTAAAGCACTGGATGCCACAAAAACGGAAGGAATCACGATTAATTTGTAATCCGAAAAGTTGGTATTTTCTGGAAACACAAAATCAACTGGAATATTATTTTTGTATAGCGATTTGTGCATTCTTAATATTTCCCACTCATAACTAAAACCTGGATCCATACTGGCATTTCCAAAATGTGTATCACTGCTATATAAAAGTGCCACCTGAGCTCTCTTCTGATGGTTTACAATCGTTGGACTTAGTTTATTGATTTCGAAAGCCGTTTTCTGAAATTCTTTATACAATCGGTTTGGCTTCAAATCATGCGAAAGAATGCCTTTCCAAAACATCTCATTTCCATTGTGGTTGGAATGCCAATGCCAGTATTCGACCATGTTAGCTCCAGAAGCAATGTGATGCCAAGCATTTAACCTAAATTGACCTTCATAGGGTGGATTTTGATTGGATGCATTTCCAAAATCGGTGGCCTGAGCATTGGTTTCTGTTACTAAATAATTTCCATTTTTGAACGAGCGAGTAAAATCGCCACCCATCGCTATTCCATGTCCCATCATGCCATCTTGGGTGTCGTGATATACATTCAAAGAAGGTATTTCCATCGTTTTAGAAATTTCTACTTGATCAAAACTGGAGTTTGGAAATATCCACATCATATTGAAACAATGGGTCGAAAATTGATCTTTTCTTTTGTATTCAGCTACCAGTTTGGTTTGCCATTGTAGATATTCAGTGGTTGTTTTTCTGTTAAATCTATCCCATTCGAGTTTATAACTTGGATTAGTGGCGCCATCTCTAGTTGGCATTTCTTCCCATTTATAAACTTGCATTCCCCAATAGCTATTGCCCCAAGCTTTGTTTAGGGAATCGGTAGTTTTATATTTATCTTTTAAATAAGCAACAAATTTTTTGAAAAAATAATCTGTATTAGCCTCATTACTAGTCGTTTCGTTATCTACCTGAAATCCGATAACGCCAGGATGTTTGCTATATCTTTCGGCAACTTTGCGTACAATTCGTTCTGCATACCTTAAAAAATCGGGGTTGAGAATGTCCATATTTTGCCTTACGCCATAATAGTGCTTCTGTCCTTTTAATTTAGTGGCAATTATTTCTGGGTGTTTTGCAGCCATCCAAGTTGGAATAGAATAGGTAGGTGTACCCATGATAACTTTTATTCCGGCAGCGTGCATTTTATCAACGATTCTGTCCATCCATACAAAATCGAAAACTCCATCTGAAGTTTCAAATTTTGCCCAACTCGATTCCCCAACTCTCACCACACTTAATCCAGCAGCGGTCATTAGTTTTATGTCTGCATCTAGCCTCTCAAAAGGCATATTTTCATGATAATAAGCTGCTCCATAAAGCAACTTATCCATTTTCATGGTTGGAATTTGTGCTATGCTGCCAAAACTGATTAGCAAATATGCGTACTTCAAAATTTGATATTTCATCAACCAGATTTTAATAAGTGTAAAACTAACATTTATTTATATTCAAACAAATTAAAGTACAAATTTTTAGCAGTTTTTCAGGGTATTCGCATTTAAAAATTATTAAAAAACCCGACCCTAAATAAATTCTGCTCCGATACCGCAGAACCCCAAGTGGAGGGACTTGCTCCGCAAGAGTT
>JANMLV010000020.1:0-8449 GCA_031372705.1 Bacteroidota bacterium
AAAAACAACAACTTCATTCACTTTTTATCTAAACTGACTAATAGCGCAGGGTAAAATCAATTTTTAACAACGAATCCTATTATAACCCTTAGAGTAGGGCATAAAAAAAGAAGCTGCCTCATTTTGTTTTGAGACAGCCTCTTTTGGGAGTTAAAAAGCGGTTTTACTTAATGTAAAACGGTTATTTTAACTGAAGTATTTAAGTTTTCGCCATTCATCTTAACAAAGTAGATGCCATTAGCAAAAGCAGCAGTATTAACTGTGAAGTTATGAGTGCCTGCAGCAAAATTACCATTCGCAACAGCAGCAACTTCTTCACCTAACAAGTTCACGATAGAAATTGTAAGGTCAGCAGCTTCAGTAGTATTAATAGCTATTTCAGCAGTTGCATTTGCAGGGTTAGGGAAGATTATAACATCTTCAAGAATTGCATTTTCAGTGATACCAACAGCTTGATTAACTTTTAAAGCATCAGATTTTTTTGTTCCGATGTTTTCAGTTCCCTGAGAAATTAAATCGCCATAAGCATCATATAATTTGTAATAGCCTGCGCCTGTGATGCCATCACCATAGCTATCGTAGCATGTGAATGTGTAGCAACCTAATACAGGTAATTCGATATCTTCATCATAAACGATTTCGTTTTTCTCACCATTTGTGTAAGGACCGTCTTCGGCAATTACATCACCTGTGCTTTCGTCAACCAATTCCCAACGTGTTTCAGTAGGGTAGTTGTCAGTTTTTAATTCAAGGTGAATAGTTTGAGTGATATTGTCTTCGTAAGTAATAGTAGTTGAAACAACATTGTTCAATGTATTGTCATCAGCAGATGTAATTTGGATGTCGATGTCATTTTCAGCATCTGTCAATGTAATTGTACCAAGATTTACAGTAGCAATTTCATAAGTTTCTAATGAACCTGTCCAGTCGAAGCTTAACAATTCAGTAGCGCCATCAAATGCTTTAATTGTGCAACCTGTTAACAAATCAAAACCCATATTCTGGATAGTAATGCTAAGATCAGCTTCTGAACAGCCTATTACAGGTCCGTTATAGCTGATAATAGAAGGGTCAACGTTCACACTTGCAGAAGCACAATCGCCTACAGTAGCATATAACGCAGCTGTTGATAATTGTCCAACCTCAGAAACTAATCTGTTTTGGCAAACACGGTAAATTGTTGGGAAATAAGCAATTTGGTAATCGCTAACTGCACTGTAACTTGGAGTTCCGGCTTGAGTCAATACAATAGGATAACCTGTTCCTTCAACCCAGTCACCCATTGTTCCGGCGCCAATACCATTTAATTGATCGATAGTGCTGCCACCATCACCTTCAATATAAAATACCATTACTTCGTTTGTTCCATCAGGTCCGTAAGTTTCATATAATCCTTCTAAAGCTCCACCGGTGTGGTACGACCAGCATGGTCCGCACCAAACAGCTGAAAAGTCAAGAAATACGGTCTTTCCTTCGTCTAAAAGGTTATAAAGATCCCAAGTGGTACCGTTGATATCAGTTAGAGTCCAGTTTGGAGCAATGCTATTGTCATCCAACTGTGCTTTAACAGGAGCGGTTAAGATGACAACTGTTGCCAGTGCACCTAGTAGTTTGTAAAATTGTTTTTTCATATCCTTATTTAGTTGTTAAATATTTAAGACCTCAAATATAACTAATTTTGAAATTACAAGTAAGGTGTGGTAAGTTTATAAATCTAAATGACATTAAACTTACAATTGGACAATAGAACTTTAACAATTTAACATTATTTAAATTTGTTATGGCATTGGTTGTATGTATACACAGAGATTGTGGCATATAGCATGTTTTAAGGCCCCAAACATCACCACGCAATGGTTCCTGCTGCTGTAAGCAAATAACCTGCAGCTAAAATATGCTTAGTTCTGCTCTAATTATCATTTTTTGGATGGTGTTTTAGTTGTGAAATTTTGGTTTTTGACTAATTTTTAAAAAAATACCCTTTTACTGCTGTTTTCAATGTAAATATGTAATTTAGTACTTTAGGGTTTAGATAAAGCAATATCAATACAGTATCTACTAGCAGGCCGGAAACAAGCTTTCCACTTCAAAATAATTTCAAGCAACAAGCACAATTGAGGCTGTCAGCAATGGCAGCCTCTTTTTTGCATATGGGTATCACCATAATTGGCGATTGATGGGGTAGGTGTTTAGTTGGAATTTTGAGGCATTATTTAAAGCATGTCTGTAAATCTAAAACACAAATCCTATTTATGATCAAATCTATTTTTACTTTTATTACGATAGTACTTTTATCGGTAGCCGGTTATTGTCAGTATACATTATTACCAACCGCTGTTGCAATGCCTGTTACACTTACATTTCCGGTAGCAGTTAGCAGTTGCGGTTCGGTAGCTTATAACCCAAGTGCCAATTTATATTATACATCCAGAATTGGTAATGCTGTTTATCCGATGTTAACTTTTTCAACTGATGGCACTTTATTAGATTATGATACAACCGGTCAAGATACCAGAGGAATTTGGTGGAATCCGAATACCGGTCAGTTGGAACGCAATTGTTTTAGTACAATTGGTTGGGGCAAAATAGATTTGGATATAAATAATTATGCTGAAAATACTTTTAGTGTAATATTTTCAGGAATGAATCAACCGAATGTGCAGTCAATTGGCGCTTACGATCCAATTAATAATCAGGTAGTTTATTATAATGCGGGGTCAATACATAAATATAATAGAACTACAGGTACATTAATTAGCACGACTGCTATAACAGGAATGGTAACAACAAATATTAACGCTTTTACGGTAGTATATACAGGAGCCCCGGGGATGGAATACGGTATTTTAGATTGGGTGGCCAAAAAAGTTGTTTTATTAAATGCAGCAACATGCGCTTATGCAGGAGAATCATTATTACCGGCAACGGCAGTTACTGCCGTAAATTATCAATTTAGTTATACCAACAATTTGGTGTGGTTGTTTAATACCACTACAGAGGTATGGAATAGCTTTAAAATTTTTGATGTAACCTTATTGCCAATTCATGATATTATAGTTTCGGGTGTAGCTCAGCAAAATCAAAATTTAATTTCTTGGGAAGTTATTGCCGATGAAGTAATAAATGGTTCTATTGTTGAAAATAGTATTGATGGTGTCAATTTTACACCTATAGGTAATGTTGGTTCAGAGGTGGATCATACCGGTCTCTATACTTTTTTTCATAATAATCCTATAGATAAACCCAATTATTACAGGATTAAATGTTACGACGAAAACGATAAAGAATTTCTGTCAGAAATAATATGCATTGAGCCACTAAACTTAATAAGTAATATAACTGTTTACCCCAATCCTTCAGCTGATTATATTGCACTCTCAAATGCTGAAAATGGTGATACATATGCCATTGTTTCGGCAAATAATCAATTAGTGCTTTCAGGCTTAATTGATAATAATGGTGTTATTGATATTCATAATTTGAAGTCAGGTATTTACTTTATTATCATAAACGAAAATTCAATTTCTTTTATTAAACAATAACGGGCTGCTTACCGGCAAACTTTTATTCTTGTTGGTTTTCAAACATTTTAAATTTAACCCACATTTTAGTTCCAATAAATACGGTAGTTAACAATATTGCTGCAATTATTATCATAAATTGTAAAGTGTTTAAATAATTATTTACGATAGTTGTAATGGTAATTGCAGCAATTGCAGCTGTGAGCAAATAGTTCAAGTTTTTGATTATCGGTTTTTCAATGTCTTCAAATACCATAATACGCGTAAGCAATCCAATACATGTCAGCATTACAACAAGGGCAAAACCGAAAATCCAAATTGCTGAATTATGCTCAGGATGCGCAGCTTCTTCAGTAAGCACGCGCAATGCAGAACCCGAAATAGCCATGCATCCCAAAAGCGGAAGATTTATGGTATTAAAAACAATAAAATTGCTATATCCGGGCTTTGCTTCACTATCGCCTAAAATGTCGAAATAAATCCACCAAATTAAAAATACAATCAAAATGCCTAATAAAAATACAATCCATATTTCCGGCGATTTGTTTTTAATTTGCCCAATTCCATGCACAATACCCAGAATGTTTTCTCCCAATAAAATAATAGCGAATAAGCCGGCGCGTTCAATAATAGAGGTAGAGGTGGTGTAAGAAAGTCCCCTTGATTTAAGTTCACGCATGGTAACCGGACCTGCGAAAGCAACAACGGTGAAATTAAAAAATGCTACAAATATCCATAAAATGTATGCTGTTTGAAGCGGTGTAAAAATGGAAATAATGAGTAAAATAAAAGCAATGCCGTAGAATAATGTATAATATCTATTTAAAACTCTATGACCGGGGTCGTAATAACCAATTGAAAACCATAAGTAAGTTATTAAGGCTTGCACAATAGCAAATGCAGTTGCGAATGGAATGTGGTTGCCTTCAAATAAATCGTTGAGTGTTATGGCAACAGCGGCAACTGCAAACATTTGAAATAAAGTAATAAATCTTGTTCTAATACCGCTGCTTCCATGCAGGTCATGATAATTACTGCCATTAACCCACGACCAAAAAACCAAGCTGAAAATAAATAAAGTAATACCTGCGGCTTCCCATGAAAGATTGGCAGCAAGGTATCCTGTTAATTGTGCAACAACAGCAACATATACTAAATCATAAAATAATTCAAGCCAACTAATTTTTCGTTCATGTATTTGTTCGTTGATGCTCCGAGGAGGTCCCCACCAAATGTTGCGTGTTTCTTTGCTCATGTTTTATTGAATTGCCTTTTGCAAATATAAGCAGTGTGTTTAACTCAAGCACATAAAAAAACCGCCCAAAGGCGGTTTAAAATAATTAGTTGCAATTAATTGCCTCCATCAACAGGAGGTGCAGGTTTGGTGCATTGTTTCAGCATTTCGTCTACCTGATCTTCACCCCAATTAGGATGCAGTGGAGAAGCCGCTACAAAAATGCCATATTTAGCTTTAGCAGTATTAAACATCTCACAGCCTTTGTCTACGCCACCACCAAATTGTGGAGGAGTATAAAATAAGCTTTGACCGGTAATATAATAAGCCCTTGGGTTATTGGCATCGATACTCATTGCTTTGCTCATAAGCATCATGCTTTTCATTCCGAGTTGCTGACCGCGTGTCATTGGATCAACCATAATTTTGCCACCAATAATCATTGAGCGTAAAACATATATTTCTGAATTATTTGGTTGCAATGAGTCTGCTGTTAAAGCATGTTTTTCAGCAACTTCTAAAATAACATCATTCTTGGAAACATCATTGTAAATAAAAATTGCTGTAACTCTTGATAACGCTGCATAATAAAAAGGCAACCATTGATTTTTTTCTGCAAGTGCTATGCGTTCAAATTTATTGGAGATGGCCATAAATTGATCACCTGTTGTGCAGGTATCCATTTCTGCTAAGGTTTTTGTCATTGCATCATTAAACTTTGGCGATTGAGCAATTGCTATTGTGCTGATACAAATAAACCCGATTAATGTAAAAAGATTTTTCATAATAGTGATTTTGATTCAGTTTATTTTAAGTGTAAGTAGTAATCAAATTTCAAGCCGAATTTCAACTTTTAGTTTATTCTTCCGATTTATCAATGTCAATATCGTTTACCCTGCGGTCGTTGCCATGCAAAATTGATACAAATATTCCGAAAAACACGGTGCTTTTAATTGGTGCTTTGTTCTCGAATTGGGTTAATCCATCGGCTGAATATTCGTAGCCATAAATTTGATCAAAGCCGGGTGCATTATCCCACGATAAAAATATAACAGTAAAATTACCCCATAAGCTGGTTAAATAACTTGCACTAATGGCTAAATTATGGAGTTGTGGCGATACATCACCTAAAAATTGCGGATTGTTCGGATTATAGTAAGGCCATCCTGAAATATATCGATACGTTCCACTAATTTGTGTATTGATGGTCGGGAAATAATGTTTGTAAACTAAACTTAAAATATGCTGAGCAGCAAATGTTGGCGTGGTTGATTCAGGATAATCTATAAATTTTCTTTTGGTATCTAAAAATGAATAGGAAATCCAATAATCTGCATACTTAATTGATTTCCTATCGCGGAAAAATAAATCTATACCACGGGCATAGCCAAATCCTTCATTGTCGTATTCAAAAACAAACGGATTATCTACTACATCTGTTTGTGTAATTAAATTATCATATACTTTATAATAGCCTTCTATACGGAATGTTCTATCGTTAGTAATGTATTGGTAATTACCAATATAATGTGTTGCTTTTTCGTAAGTTAACGGATAAATAGCTGTGGTATATAAATAATTAGGTTGAGGTGTTTGATAAAAATCGCCATAGGCAAAAGAAACCTGCGAATTTTTTCCGGTTTTATAGGCTAATGAAACACGTGGCGCTAAATTAACTTCATCTAATATTGCCGAATTTTCTGCTCTTACACCAATTCTTCCCGCTAAATCATTAGTAATAAATATATCACCTTCTACAAATCCTGCAATGAAATTTTCGGTGACATCAAATTTTAAGTCGCCAAACTGTTGATGGTATTGTTGATTTTGATATTCTGTTCCATATCGCAATTTAATTTTCGGGGTAATTTCATTGTTAAAGGCCACCTTTGCTTGAGCGGCTTGGTCGTTGCGGCTGATATCAAAACCATCGGCAATAATGTTATCGTTATTACTGCTGTAACTAACACCTAATTGCATACCCCATTTTGGTTTTAATAATTCGCGATACGATGCATTCACATAATTATAATTGTTTCCTAATTCAATATCATCGGTTAAAGGCACGCTATCGATATCAGGTGTACGCAATTTAAAATTGGAAGTTTCTTTTTGAGCGTAAACTTTAAAAATACCGGTTTTACTTGTTTTCTGCCTGAAAAATAAATTGGCATCTCCGGCTTCAACACTTTTTATCCATTCGAATGTAGATGGCTCGTAAACATTATCGAATAGTGCTAGGTTTGTATAATTAATTCCACCACCTAAAGCTGTTTTTTCATTTTTAAATTTATGCGTGTGAAAAGCACCAACAAAAATAGGAGCAAGGCTAATTCCCGATGCACTGAATTCTGGCATGTCTTCTGTATTTAATATTACTGCCGACGATAATGCTTGTCCAAATTCTGCAGAATACCCACCTGTGCTAAAAATAGTTCCTTTAAACAAAAAGGGTTGAAATCTACCTCTGGATGGAACATCCGGAAGGGTTGAATAAAAGGGGTTATTCACAACCATACCATCAATAATAGTTTTTGTTTCGTAATCGCTTCCGCCGCGTACATATAATCCATCATCATTACCTACCTTACTCGCACCCGGAAGTGTTTCCAATGCGCCATAAATATCACCTTCGGCACCTGCGGTTGTAACAATATCTAAAGGCTTTAAAATGGTATTCTTTTTTTCATCGCTTGCTTCAAATGCTCCTGCGGTAATTACAACTGCATTTAATTCATTGAATAACTCTTTTAGTTCAATATCAATGGTCATGCTACCACTTGTAAGTTGAATCGTGTCTGCATAATTACCATATCCAACAAAACTTACAACCAGTATCTGCTTTCCGGTTTCTGTTGTAGTAAAAGTATATTTTCCATCAATGTCACTTGTTGTGCCATCATAAGTATCTTGAATCAACACATTGGCTCCCGGCAACGTGTTTTTTTTATTATCGATAATAGTGCCTGATATGGTAGTTTGGGCATTTAAGAATTGTGCAACTACTAAACAAATGGTAAGTGTAAATATTTTATGCATATGCCTTGTTGTTCAAATATAAGTAATTGACGATCAGTTTAAATGTTTATTGTGCAAAATAACCAAGTCTAAACGTGTTTATCAAAGTAAATTGGATGATTGACAGCAAAACACCGATGAAACTGACTAAAACTAAGACTAAAATCAAATTAGTCTAAGCTTTTCAGCAGTTTTGATAACTATTTTCTGCTTAATGGGTGATTTTGTTTAAAATTGCGTTAAATTCTATCTATGCCAATCGTATTTATTACAGGTGCCAGTTCCGGGTTCGGAATGGCTTGCGCCAAACAATTTGCTCAAAATGGGTATCAAATTATTATAAATGCCAGAAGGGAAGACCGTTTGCAGCAATTAAAATCTGAGCTGGAATCGAGCTTCGATACTAAAGTGCTGGTTTTACCGTTCGACGTGCGGAACAATTCTGCTGTTATTGCTGCCATTGAGTCAATACCGGAAAATTGGAAAAAAATTGATGTTTTAATCAATAATGCCGGTTTAGCAGCGGGCCGCGATACATTTCAAGATGGCTTAGTTGATGATTGGGAAACCATGATTGATACCAATTTGAAAGGCTTAATGTATGTTACCAAAAGTATAGTGCACGGCATGATGGAACGCAAAAAAGGGCATATCATAAATGTTTCGAGTTTGGCAG
>JANMLV010000107.1:0-36703 GCA_031372705.1 Bacteroidota bacterium
CGTTGAATATCTTGCTGCCAAATTCTGATTCACAAACCCAGGCAACTCAAAGTGTAAATATTTCGATAGATAAGGATTTAAAATATTACCTCAACGACGAAGAAATAGATCCGGCCTGGCTAGAAACTTTATTACCATCAAAACTTGCAGGACAACAAGATCCTACTGTTGTACTTATGGCCGATAAATCGGTTCCTGTTGAAAACGTGGTTATGGTAATGAATATGGCCAGTAAGCTTAAAATTAAGATGGTTTTAGCTACTAGTCCGAAAAAAACGGAATAAGATTTGTGAAATAAGCATAGTATTTGCATCTTATTATAAAACCAATAGTTATGAAAACTTGGGAAGAATTTGAAAAAAGCAACAAACGCAAAAGCGGTTTTATTACTACCGGTATTGTTGCAGGTATAGCATGTATTATGTTTCTGTTTGGCTTTAAACCACCTGACCCACCATTAGAAGCAGAAGGTTTATTAATCGATTTCGGAACAAGCACAACCGGTGCCGGGTCATTTGAACCCGATACACAGGCTTCTGCACCATCTAAATCGAGCGAGCAGGTTAAAGAAGAAATTGCAACACAAGATGTTGTGGAGTCAGTTAAATTGCCCGATACAAAAAAGAATGATAAGCCGAAAACTACAACTACTACCACTACTGAAACAAAACCTACTATAAATGAGAAGGAGCTTTTTGATCCCGGAAAAATTAATAATAAGGGTCAAACAGGTTCTAGTGAGGGCAATAACACCTATGGTGGTAATCAAGGTTCAACCAATGGCGACCCAAATGGTTATCAAGGGCCGGGACAAGGAAAAGGAGATGATGGTAAAACAGGTTGGGATTTATCAGGACGCAGTGCCAGTTATAAAGCCCCACTTGCCGTTGAACATAATGAAATTGGAGATGTAAGGATTAAAATTTATGTTGATAGAAACGGAAAAGTTTCAAAAGCTGAGTATGAACGCAGTGGTTCAACTATTACAGATTCTTACCTTATCAATAAATCAAAAGAAGCTGCCTTAAAATGGTCGTTTAATGCAGATAAAAATGCACCTGAAACGCAAATTGGATATATCACCTTCCACTTTAAGTTGCAGTAAGGCAGTGTTTAAAAGAATTATACAACGAAAAATGAAGTGCTTCCAAACTATTGGAAGCACTTTTTTTTATGCACAAATCTCTGTTTTTAATTACGCTTTTTTTTGCTTCTATTTGTCCTGATATTTATTGAATATGAAATACGGAGAGGCTCTTGCATATCTATATAATCATTTACCCATGTATCAACGCATTGGTGCAGCGGCTTATAAAAAGGATTTAACAAATACACGCGCATTGCTGGAAGTATTGGATAATCCGCATTTATCGTTTGCAACAATTCATGTTGGTGGCACAAATGGTAAAGGTTCAGTAAGTAATATGTTAGCATCAATATGCGCTGAAGCAGGCTATACTGTTGGATTATACACCTCTCCTCACCTTGTTGATTTCAGAGAACGCATTCGTGTAAACGGCAAGGTTTGTGAGGAGCAATTTGTGGCAGATTTTGTTACTAAAATGATACCGCATATCGAACAAATTCAACCTTCCTTTTTTGAAATTACTGTTGCCATGGCATTCGATTATTTTAGGTGGAAGGGTATTGATATCGGTATAATTGAAGTTGGATTAGGTGGGCGTTTAGATTCAACAAATGTAATTACACCGAAATTATCAGTGATTACCAATATAGGCTACGATCATATGCAAATGCTTGGAAATACGTTGGCCGAAATTGCGGGTGAAAAAGCAGGTATAATTAAGCCTAATGTTCCGGTTGTAATTGGTGAAATACACAGCGAAACAATTGGTGTTTTTGAATCTGCCGCCGAAGTTGCAAATGCTACCTTATATGCAACATTCGAAAACGTGCAGGTAACGCTGCTTGAGCGCAACTATAATGAAATGGAATTAGACGTCACGTATTTGAATCAATTAATTTATCCGAATTTAAAAACCGATCTTACGGCAGATTATCAGTTGCTGAATGTGGCAACTACTATTCAATCGTTGGAGGTTATGCGACTCATTGGCATTGAAATTCCTGAAGAAGCAATTTATGAGGGCTTTAGTAATGTGAAAAAAAACACCGGTTTTGCAGGGAGATGGCAAATTTTGAAGCAAAACCCCCTAATTATTGCCGACTGTGCGCATAATGCGGATGGATTACATCAACTGTTTGAGCAAGTGAGTTCGATTGAATTTGAAACACTACATATAGTTACAGGTGCTGTAAACGATAAGGATTTGAGTAAATCACTGGATTACTTTCCCAAAAAAGCTGCCTTTTACTTTTGTAAACCTGATATTCCAAGAGGCTTAGATGCCGATTTATTGCAGAAAATGGCTTCCGACAAGGGTTTGAAGGGAGAACGGTATGAAAATGTTGCATCAGCGCTAGCTAAAGCGATTGAAAATGCAACAAAAAACGACCTTGTTTTAATATGCGGCAGTATTTTTGTGGTAGCTGAGGCGCTGCAGGCTTTTGAAATTATAAGCAGCAAAATGCATTAAATGTTGAACAGTTAATAATCATGAAAAAAACGATACTCCTTCCCTTTTTGCTACTTCTTTTTGTATCTGCGCAAGCGCAAAGCCTGACCGGGTATGAATTTAAAATTAAAATAAAGGGTATTGCTGATACTACGCTTATGCTTGGGCACCACTACGGTTCTACGCAATATGTGATAGATACCGTTCCTGTTAATGGTAAAGGAGAAGCCATATTTAAAGGGAACGACACATTGCTGGGAGGTATTTATTTGGTTGTTGCCCCGTCGTTAAAAAACAAATATTTCGAAATGATAGTGAGTGGCTTTGAATCAACATTTTCGATGGAAACAGATACATCCGATTTTGTTGGTAACATGAAAGTAAGCGGCTCTCTTGAAAATAAATTGTTTTACGAAGACCTCAATTTTATTGCAGCAAAAAAAATAGAAATGAGCAATTTGAAAGGTAAACTTGATGCTGCCGGAGATAAAACCGAAACGGGTTTAGCCATAAAAGAAGAAATGAAATTGTTGAATGCTGCAGTGGAAACACAACGTCAAAAATTAATTGAGCAAAATCCTGATTTATTTTACGCTAAGTTTTTAAAAGCAGCGATGGACGTAAAGGCTCCTGAACCACCTATGAATCCTGACGGGACAAAAGATTCTACTTTTGCATTTCGCTACATTAAATTACACTATTTCGATAATATAGATTTCAAGGATGAACGATTTTTGCGGACTAATTTAGTAGATGCGAAAGTGAAAAAATATTTTAATGATTACATATCTAAAAGTCCGGATTCCATTGAAGTAGCTGTTGATTATATTTTAAACAAAGCGGCAATCAACAAAAAATCATTCCAGTTTATAACTGTTTTATTACTTAATGAATATGCCACATCAAAAATAATGGGATTTGATGCTGTTTATGTTTATATAGTAGATAAATATTACTCTTCAGGTAGGGCATTTTGGTTAGATGATGTTGGCTTGTATCGTATACAGGCGCAAGCGGAGCGTGTTCGACCAACTTTAATCGGCAAGCCGGCTCAGCCATTAGTATTGCAAGATACAGCGGGAATTGATATTCCGTTGTATAGTTTATCCAGCCGATTCACTATTATTTTATTTTGGAGTCCGGATTGCGGCCATTGTAAAAAAGAAATACCTAAAGTAGAAGCACTTTATCCGGAATTAAAAACTTTGGGTGCTGAAGTTTATGCTGTGTATTCTGAAGAAGAAATTGATAAATGGGAAAAGTGGATAAAAGAGCATAGCTATGGATGGATTAATGTGTGTGATTTACATGAAAAAGAATCTTTTCAAGTAAAGTATAATGTTACTCAAACACCTATGCTTTATGTATTGGATAGCAACAAAAAGATAATTGGTAAAAAAATAAATATTGAACAGGTGCCTGACCTGTTAAAGCATCAAATAGAAGTTGAAAACGCGGCTAAAAATAATTAATCGAAAATAACTACTTCGTGGTGCACTAAGATGGCAACTAAACTTAGCAGACTAAAAATGGCAAAAAACAGTATTAATATTAACACCATTTTACTATAACCGGGTTTGTGATGCGGCATGTTTTTAAAATTTATCATTACTAAACAGAACGGTCAACAAAATGTTATATTAAAACATGTTAAAATGCGGTTGAACTTTCCCTAACATTATACTGTTAAACTTGAGATATGGCATCCAATAAATATAAAATCACAAAAACCGATCAGGAGTGGAAAGCAATTTTATCCTTTGAGCAATATAATATTTTAAGGAAAAAAGCAACGGAACGCCCCTTTACCGGTGAATTCGACCATTTTTTTGAGAACGGAACTTACACATGCGCAGGGTGTGGACAGCCTTTGTTTACTTCTACTTCTAAATTTGATTCGGGTTGCGGTTGGCCGGCATTTGACCGCGAAATAGCTAAGGGAAGCATTGAGTACGAAAAGGATTTTGCCTTTGGAATGTCCCGAACTGAAATATTATGTAATAATTGTGGTGGGCATTTGGGTCATGTGTTTGATGATGGACCAACAGAAACCGGAGTAAGGTTTTGTGTTAACTCATTATCATTGAAATTCGAGCAGAAAGATTAATTTATTTACCGCGCTTTAGCGTGAAACCGAAGGTAGAGCCCTCTCCCATTGTGCTTCTTACGTTTACATTTTGATTGTGGGCTTCAATAATATGCTTAACAATGGCTAATCCTAAACCTGTTCCACCCATATCTCTAGATCTGCTTCTTTCCATTCTAAAAAAACGTTCAAAAACGCGGTTGTGATATTCTTTGGGAATGCCATTTCCGTTATCTGCTATTTCAATTAAAATGTTTTCTCCCATATTATAAAATCCGGCGTGCACAAACCCGCCCGGACGACCATACTTTATTGCATTAGAAATGAGGTTAACCAAAACTTCACGAATTAATTTTTCGTCAGCGTAAACATTAAACGTATAATCACAGCCATCTTTAATTGCTAAAGTTGTTTTAGAAGCGGCTGCTTGCATTTCGAGAGATTCAAAAACCTCCTTAACCAATTCATTTATATCAAACTTTTTATAATTTAATTCTAATTCGCCACTTTCTAACATCGAAATATTGACAAGGTCATCGATTATCATAATCATCCTGTCAACATTTTTAAGCGCTTTATCAATGTAAATACCATTGATAGTAGGGTCGTCAATCCCGCCGTCGGAAAGGGTTTCGAGATACCCTTGAATACTCATAATCGGCGTTTTGAGTTCATGACTGACATTACCTAAAAATTCTTTGCGATAATCAGCTTGTTTTATAAGTAAGTCAATTTCGCTGTTGCGTTCTTTTGCCCATGTAATAACTTCATCATTAACTTCTGCAATTACATCCGACGACATTTTCATTTTTTCATCAGCAATTTCTTTGGTAGATTTTAATGCGTGGATGTTTTTGTAGATAAGCTTTATTTTCCGATAAATAAATTTTTCGACAGATAAATAGAATACAAAGAAAATAGTTACAAAAGAGATTAACGGAATTACAAGTAATTGATAGGCTTGAAAATGCAGTTGAGGGAAAATATACCATGCACCTTCAAGCGCCAATAAAATTGCTAAAACAATTCCTGACGATGCTAATACAATCTTACTTGGTGACGCATTCTTCATTAACAAATCAATGGTCAAATTTATAACCTATTCCCTTGATTGTTTTAATAAATTCTTCACCAATTTTTTCTCGTATTTTTCTAATGTGGACATCAATGGTTCTATCACCAACTATTACGTCCATTCCCCATATTTTGTTGAAAATCTCTTGCCTTGTGAACACTTTTCCCGGCTTAGAAGCCAATAATTGAATTAGTTCGAACTCTTTTTTTGCAAGCGTAATTGGTGTTCCTTTCACATAAACTAAGAATTTCTCTTCATCTATACTCAAATCACCATATGTAACGGCTTCTGTTTGAGGATCGGCAGCAGCAGTTCTGCGCAATAAGGCTTTTATTCTAGAGAGTAGTATTCTTGGCTTGATAGGTTTTGTAATGTAATCGTCGGCCCCAACATCAAATCCTTGCACTTGCGTAAAATCTTCATTCCTTGCAGTTAAAAATGCTATTATAGTATTATCAAAATCGCGCATGCTCCTTAGTTCGCGGCACACTTCAATGCCATCCATTTCGGGCATCATAATATCAAGTAATATGAGATTTGGCTTTTCGGCAATGGCTTTTTCTAAACCAATTTTACCGTTTGAAGCCCTAACCACCTGGTAATCCTCTTTAAGTAGATTGTATTCAATAACCTCTAAAATATCCGGTTCATCATCTACAATCAAAATCTTAATCTTTTCGTTTTGCATATGCTATTTTGACGTAAAGTTAGATGTGGATTATTAATACAATAGTAATCCAATGTTAAATCAACGTTAAAGATACATAAAATTGACTTTGAAGTGTATTTAGCATGTCAATTGGGCAAAAAGCCTTAACTTTAAACGCTTGTTATGAATGAAAACGTTAAATCTTCCGGGTTAGCATGGAAATTAGTAGTAGGATTCATCCTTTCATCGGCTTTAATTGGCTTTGCGGCTTGGTTTGCCTATCAGAACTTCAATAAACTCTTAGGGTCAGTAGAAACTCTATCTACCCCAAATAACACCACCGAATCGCTTCAAAACCTCGTAAATAGCATGCACGAGGCAGATGGCAATATGCGCAACTTTACAATGACTAACGATTACGGCGCCTTCCAAAGTTATATGTCGGTGATGGAACAAATCAGTTTAGACCTTGAAACTTTAAAGCAAGATCAAAATTTTGCTGCAAACGAGTCAACGCTAGATTCATTAGGTGAATATTTTCAGGATAAGGCAGATTTGATGTATTCGTTGGTCATTTTTAAACAATCGAGTGAATATGAAAAGTTAAACAGCAAGGCGCTGAAAAAAATAACATCAAAGGTGGATACCGACGTTATACCATCTAATAGCAATAAAACCGCTTCCAATACTACACCTGAAATAAAGCAACCGGCTATTAAACAATCAGAAACAGCAACAAGTAAAACAAAAAAAAGCAAAGAAAAAACCAAGGAGAAAGATGAAGGTTTTTTGAAAAATTTATTTTCCGGTAAGGACAAGGAAAATACGGAAACTACTAAATCACAAACTTTAGTAAATCTAAAGGATACTGTTGTGCAATCGGGAAACACGTCTTCACTTCAATTTGATATTGCATCCAATCCTTCTCTTGATGTTGAAGATGTTAGGCAGGTATTAAAAGAAATTGAGCGTGAGCAGAAACAGTATAATGCTAACCTATCAATTAGAGAGTTAGAAATTTTGGCAAGTGATAAAATTATTATCAGAGAAATAAACGAATTAATTGAAAGTATAAGAACACAGCAAGTTAATGCAGCAAATGCACAATTGGCAAAGGCAAATGAAAATGCTAAACGATCATCACGCATTATGTTATCGATAGCTTCAGCAGCCTTATCGTTTGGTTTAGTTTTTTTAGCAATTATTTTAATTGATATAAATAGAAGTAATCGGTACAAGCAAGAATTAATTATTTCACGCAATCGAGCAGAATATCTCGCAAAAGCCAAAGAAGAATTTTTGGCAAATATGAGCCATGAAATTCGCACACCACTAAATGCCATTATTGGGTTTTCGGAACAAATGGAAAGTACCCCACTGCAACCATCACAAAAGAAATATATTAAAGCTGTTTCCAATGCAGGAGCACATTTGTTAAATACTGTAAACGACATTTTAGATTTATCGAAAATAGAAGCCGGTAAATTGGCTATCGATAATCATGCATTTAAAATTAAAGATATTGTTGATGAAGTTGGTTCCATTCTTGAAATTAAGGCTAGAGAGAAAGGATTAACCATTACAACCAATGTGCAAGATTGTCCCGCTGAGTATGTAATGGGCGATTCATTTAGAATAAAGCAAATTCTTTATAACATAGCCGGAAATGCTATCAAATTTACTGAATCGGGTGATGTAATTATAAGTTGTAAAAGCATTAAAACTGCCAAAGCAATTGACCTTAATATTTCGGTTGCAGACACGGGCATTGGCATTGCTCCTGATAAGCTCGAAAAGATATTTGAGAGTTTCGAACAAGCAGAAAGTTCCATCTCGAAAAAATATGGAGGAACAGGTTTAGGATTGAGTATTTCAAAAAAACTAACAGAACTTTTAGGTGGAAATATTACTGTTAAAAGTGAGTTAGGCAATGGCACAACCTTTAATCTGAATTTTATGCTGCCGTTGGCAGATGAGCAAACTTTAGCAAGTGTGAAACGCGACAATAATCAATTTGCCGATTTAAATGGATTGGCAATTCTGGTAGTTGATGATGAGCCATTTAATTTAATGTTAGCTGAAGTTATTCTCAAGAAATTCGGTGCCAATAGCACAACTGCTGCAAACGGACGTGAGGCGTTAGAGAAAATTGAAATGCAGAGTTTTGATATCGTGCTTGCCGACTTGCATATGCCTGAAGTAGATGGCTACATGTTGGCAAATAAAATAAGGGAAAAATATTTACGTGTACCACTAATCGCACTCACGGCAAATGTTATGCAAAATGATGTCGCGAAAATTAAAAATAGCGGATTTAACGATATCCTATTAAAGCCATATAAAGAACGCGCGCTGCTTGAAATGATAGCAAAATATGCCCCAATTGTTATTGGTGAAAATGCTGTAGAAAACAATTCGCCTGCTATAATAACTAATTTGGAAAGTTTCAATTTAGAAGAAATAAAGAAATTTGCAGACAACGATAATGTGATATTAGTTGCCATTATTGAATCGTTCATACAGAATAATTCACTTAATTTGTTTGCGTTAAAAACAGCAATTGAACAAAAAGATTATCATGCGATTCGGAATACTGCGCATAAAATGCTGCCTTCGTATAATCATTTCAACGTGCAGGCTATTATCCCAAATTTAAGAGCATTTGAAATAATAGAACAATCGGAGAATGGAGAATTATTAAATAGTTACATTGAAATAGAATCGGAAAGCAAAAAAGTATTCAGTGAATTAGAACAAGTATGCAGAACATTTGCATTGTAAAATTCATTACTCATCTTCATTTCCACTCAATATTTTATATAATTTCATTTTATTATATAAGGTTTTCCTGTCAATTTTAAGCAATGTAGCTGCTTTACTTTTATTATAATTTACTTTTATGAGTGTAGATAAAATTAATTCGCGCTCTGTTTTTTCCGCCAACGATTTTAGGTCACTTGGTGCTTCGGTATGCTTGATGTTTGAGCTCGAAACATTTGAATTACTTTGTTCCTCGCGCTTTTCAAAAACTATTTCATGCGGTAACGTTTCTTTTTTAATAAGGCTACCTCCGGCAAGTAAAACAGCGCGACGAACAACATTGCGCAATTCACGTAAATTTCCGGGCCACGAATATTTTCTAAATATTGCTTTTACTTCATCATCAAAATCTTCAACATCTTTATTTAACTCTGTATTAGCTAATTGAAGAAAATGTTCGGCAAAAATATCTATATCGGCTCCTCTGTCTCTAAGCGAAGGAACAATAACAGTGAATTCATTTAAGCGATGATATAAATCTTCGCGAAAGTTTCCTTTTTTAACAGCTTCTTGTAAATCTTCATTGGTTGCAACAATAATTCGCACATCAATTTCAACATCTTGATTACTGCCAATTTTTCTGATACGACGTTCTTGTATTGCACGCAATAATTGCACTTGTATTTCGTATGATAAATTACCAATTTCATCTAAAAATATTGTGCCGCCATCGGCATAAACAAATTGCCCCGTTTTATCTGAAATAGCCCCTGTAAATGAGCCTTTTATATGTCCGAATAATTCACTGGCAGCCAATTCTCTGCTTAATGCGCCGCAATCAATAGAAACAAATGGTTTATTTGAGCGATTGCTTTTTTGATGAACCATTTTCGCAACATACTCTTTACCGGTTCCGCTTTCACCATTTATAATTACCGATAAATTAGTTGGTGCAACAACATCAATATATTGCATGATTCTATTTGCGGAATCACTGCTGCCTTCTACATATGCTAAGCCGGATTTAGGTGCATTTTTTTTATTCCCATTGCCCGTCTTTGTTACTGCATCACTGCTAGGTTGCAAATTTGGAACTGAAATTTTTTCTTTATCTCGCTTTAGCGCATTATTTACAATTAATAATATTTCATCGGGATTAACCGGTTTGGTTACATATTCATACGCGCCAATTTTCATTGCTTTAACAGCAATTCTAATATCAGCATAAGAAGTCATTATTATAACCGGAGTGCCGGGTTTTATTTCACGTATGTTCTCTAATAATTCTAGTCCATCTGTATCCGGAAGTCTAAAATCACTTAGCACAACATCAAAATTATGCTTTCGCACTTGATTTAATGCTTCAGCTCCTGAAAATGCAGTTTCGGTTTCAAAATCTTTTTTGCTTAAGAAGCTTTTGAGCATTAAGCAAAAGGTAGGATCATCATCAATTATAAGTACAGACGGGCGCATTTTGGTAATTTCAGTCATTAAGGACGCCTCAAATATAGGTAGTAAAGCGCAAACATCAACTACAAAACAATGAGGATATCGGGTGCAAAAAAAAATTTCATTTTTAATTTGTACTATCTTAAATTTACGGTCTCTTTCTTTTCATACTAAAAAGTGACTATGATAATTTCTTTACGAAACCTTTTTAGGGTTACGCTGATTAGTGCAGGTTTGCTGTTAAACATAAACAATGCCTGGGCTGATTATTGCACACCCGACTTCGGCTACGGGCCGTTTGTAAATGATTATATCGACGGAGTGGAGCTCGGCGATATTTCAAATTTCACAGGAATGGGCGATGAGTATAACGACTATACCGATCTTTCCACCTTAGTTGCTCCGGGTTTAACATACGATTTAACATTGTACAATACGCCATCATATACGGAGTATTTCGCAGCTTGGATCGATTGGAACCAGGATGAGACTTTCTCAGATGATGAACGCCTCAATGCCGCCGACCTAATATTAACTCCCGGTTCTTCCGGAGTTATAACGTTTACAGCTCCTTTTGGCGCCCTTCCGGGAACTACGCGCATGCGCATTATGTGTGTATATTATCCTGTTGGTGCAATTGAATCTTGCGGTGCCGCAGGCGCTTATTATTATGGTGAAACAGAAGATTATTCTATCAACATCCCTGCAGCAGGGCCTTACGATTTAGGTGTTACAGCTATTAACGACCTTGAGTCAGGTTGCGGACTTGGAATTACACCATTGAGTGTGAACATTACAAATCTTGGAACAGAGCCTTCAGGTTCTTTCCAAATTGCTTATCAAGTAACAGACCCTGTTTTAGGTGTTTTACCTGTTGTTACTGAAACTTATGGTGGAGCTGCAATTCCATCATTAACAACAATTGAATATACATTTGCTTCCACTATCAATTTATCGAATGTTGGTGAATACAGCATAGTAGCTTATACAATTTATGCCCTTGATATTGAACCGGCAGATGATGCCAGCAATGTGTCACTGATTTCAATTCCTACAGTGACAACTTATCCGTATTATCAAGATTTTGAAGATGGTTCAGGCGGATGGTTATCCGGTGGAACTGAAAGCAGCTGGGAACTTGGTTCTCCTGCAGGCTTTGCTATTGTAGGACCGCCTCCTGCTACTCCTGCAAGTTTAAACTCCTGGACAACTTCATTAACAGATTATTATAATCTTAATGAGAAATCATATGTGGAATCTCCTTGCTTAGATTTTACTTCGCTTTTACTTCCATTTATTGAACTTGACATTAATTATGATGCTCAATTGTATGATGATGGCGCTAAAATGCAATATTCTACCGATGGTGGTGCAACTTGGGCCGACTTAGGTGATATTGGAACCGGTGAAAACTGGTACAACCATAATTCTATTTATGCAATGTGGCCGTCTTTTTATATCGATGATTACAATGGTTGGTCAGGAAATAGTATTGGTTGGCAGCATGCTTATCAAGATTTAACCTTCTTGGCAGGACAACCTTCCGTTAAATTACGCATTGTATTTGCATCAAGTTCTTATTGGAACTTCTACGATGGTTTTGCTTTTGATAACGTTTGGATAGGTGACCCATTCCCTAACGATTTAGGTGTTTCCGGGCTGGTAGATCCTGAATCAGGACCATTTTTATCGGCAACCGAAACAGTAACAGTTGAAGTAACTAACTTCGGTACCTTAACACAATCCGGCTTCCCGGTTTCTTACCAAGTAGATGGTGGTACTGTGCATACTGAAACATACTTGGGAACGCTAACTGCAGGTGCATCAGGTTTACATACTTTTGCTACTACTGAAGATTTAAGTGTTGATGGCGATTATGAATTTACAGCGTGGACAGGGCTAGCAATTGATGAAGATGTTACTAACGATTCCTTTACTACTATTGTAAGTAATTTATTGCCAATTACCGGTTCCGGCGCATACTACATTTATAGTAATACTACCGGTTTCGAACCATGGTATACTACGTCTAACTCAACGCATATGGATGATGTATTCGGCGCGGGTGAATGGACTACAGATTACTATGAAACCGTTGATCCTGCTGCATTATTTAGTGGCGACAACTGCTTTATTTTTATGGAAGGTTCAGATGCGCACGCCGATGAACTTGAATTGTTCCTAAATACCAATATTGATTTAATTGAAGATTGGGTTGCCTCCGGTGGACATTTATTCTTAAATGCAGGTCCAAACGAAGGCGATGGTATGAATTTTGGTTTTGATGGAACGCACCTTGATTATGCTTGGTATAGCGGAAACGTTGAAGCAAGTGATCCACTTCATCCAATTTTTGCCGGACCATTCACACCAACTGCTGCATCAATGACAGGTGGTTCTTACGGACACGCAAGTGTAAGTGGTTCTGACTTAACAAATATCCTGTTTGACTTATTCAACCCTGATAAAATTATAGCGGCTGAAAAATCATGGGGTGCAGGAACAGTTATTTTTGGTGGTATGACAGTTACTGATTATCACGGTCCACTAACTGAAGCCGGAAATTTCCGCAAAAACTTGATTTCGTATTTAGCAGCTTGCACTGTTTCAGATAATGACGTTGGTGTTCAATCAATTATTTCACCTTCAAATGGTTGTGGTCTTACCGACAGTGAGCCGGTAACCATTAAAGTGAAAAATTATGGTTTCATGCCACAAACAAACATCCCTGTTAAATATCAAGCTGATGGTGGTGCTATAGTTTCTGCTATTATGCCTGGTACTTTAGATGTTGGTGCTACCGTAGATTATACATTTGCAACTACAGCAGATTTATCTGCACTTGGTTCTCATACAATTACTGCATGGACTACTTTAGGTACTGATACTATTTTAGAAAATGATACTACAATTAAAACTATACTTAACGTCCCTTACATCACAGCATTTCCATATTTAGAAGATTGGGAATCAGGTGATGAAGACGGTTGGACAGGCTTTGGTGCAAATTCAACCTGGGAATTAGGTTATCCTGATGGCCCGGTTATTAATACACCTCCTGTTGCAACACCTTCAAGCCAATACTCATGGGCAACAAGCCTTACAGCTGATTACCTTGATAATGAATCTAGTTACTTAGAAAGCCCTTGCTTCGACTTAACCACATTAGTTTTACCATATGTTGAGGTTGATTTGTGGTGGGTAACAGAAAATTATTGGGATGGTTTGCAGTTAGAATATTCAACGGATGGCGTTACTTGGAGTTTACTAGGTGGAATAGGAACAGGCGACAATTGGTATACTAATTATGCTGTTGCATTAACTTATGAAAATGGTTGGGTAGGAACAGGCCCGGGTTGGGTTACGGCTCATCACGATGTTACTTTCCTAGCCGGTCAACCGTTAGTTAAATTCCGATTTAAATTTGCCGCTGATGGCATTTATACTTTCGATGGAATTGGTTTAGATAACTTCCGTTTACAAGATCCATTCCCTAACGATTTAGGTGTTACGGACTTAGTTACTCCTGTTTCAGGCGTTGGCTTAACTACTACTGAAGTGGTTACCGTTAATGTGCAAAATTTTGGAACATTACCACAAAGTGGATTCCCTGTAAATTACCAAGTTGATGGTGGTGCTGTTGTTACCGAAACATTCCTAGGCACTGTAAATCCCGGAACTACTGAACCATTTACATTTGCAACTACTGCCGATTTAAGCACATTAGGTTTGCATGAAATTTGCGCTTGGACTAGCTTAGTTGGCGATGAAGATCCTGCAAACGATGAAATTCCGGGCTGTCAAGTTGTTGCAAACTTAGCGCCGGTTTCAGGAACAGGAGCATATTATATCTATAGCAGTGCTGTTGGGTATGAGCCGGGTTACTTAAACTCGAACTCAACCGCAATGGATGAAGTATTTGGCGTTGATGGATGGATTTTAGATTATTATGAATCTATCGACCCATACGCAATATTCAGTAGCAGCAACTGTTTTATCTTCTTAGAAGGCAGTGAAAGTCACTGGAGTGAATTTGAAACTTTCTTCGGAAATAACAAAGAATTAATTGAAGGGTGGGTTTCATCAGGTGGTAATTTATTTATTAATGCTTCTCCTTGGGAAGGTGATGGCGGAGATGTTGGATTTGGCGGCGTAACAGTGTCTTACCCATGGTACACTTATTATTCACAAGCTACCGATCCTTTACATCCTGTATTATCCGGACCATTTACACCGGTTTCTGCTGATCTTTATGGTTTCTATATTGGCTATGCAAGAACTACAGGTGATATTACGCCTATTATTAACGATTTATATTGCGCAGATTGTTATTTATTAGGTGAAAAAGTATGGGGTGATGGCCGTGTGATGTTCGGTAACATGAGCGCACCGGAATATTATACTCCAACTGATGAATCACAAAACTTACGTCAGAACATCCTCGATTACCTTAAACTTTGCACTCCGGTAGATTTAGGTGTTACAACACTTATTGCTCCTGAAGGCGGTTGCGGTATGACAGCTTCTGAAATAGTAACAATTGAAATTACCAACTTTGGTCCAACAACTGTAAATACTACACCGGTTAAGTATCAAGTTGACGGTGGTGCTATTGTTGCAGAAACTGCTCCGGGTCCAATTCCTGCAGGCGATACGTATGTTTATTCTTTCACTGCTACTGCTAACCTTTTGGCTGCAGGTTCACATACAATAGATGCATGGACAGATTTTAGCGGTGATGAAGATGAAACAAACGATTTACTATCAACAGATTTAACATCTTTGGCAACACCTGTTATCGACCTTGGTCCTAACATGACTGTTTGTGACATCGTAACGCTTGATGCGGCAAATATTGGTAGCACTTACCTTTGGAGTACCGGTGCAACAACTCAAACTATTGATGTAACTGTAAGTGGAACATATACTGTAACAATTACAAATCCTACAAGCGGATGCGCAGTAACAGATAATATTACTGTAACGGTGAACTACACACCAGTTGCCAGTTTCACTTATTCTGTAACCGGCCTCACAGTAACATTTAATAACGAGTCTACCGATGGTGCAACATATAATTGGAGCTTCGGCGACGGTGGAACATCAACCGCTGCTGACCCATCACATACGTATGCTGTTGCAGGGTCTTATACTGTTACTGTAACAGTAACCAATGGTTGTGGTTCTGATTTTTATAGCTTAGTTATTGAAGTTGGAACGGGTGTTAACGATATTACTCTAGCAGAATCTGTTGAAGTTTATCCTAACCCTACAGCTGACTTTACTGTTGTAACTGTAAACCTTCCGGTTGTTGCAGATATTTCGCTCGAATTGGTAAATACACTCGGACAAACTGTATGGTCTGCAATTCCTGGAACTATTGCTTCCGGCTCATTCATAATCGACATGAGTGGTTTTGCTTCCGGTGTTTATCAATTAAACATCACTAGTGAAAATGAAACTGCAGTTAAGCAGATTGTTTTAACTAAATAAATAAATTTCAATGCTAAAAAAGAGGCTTCGAGTGAAGCCTCTTTTTTTTTGCCTACCATAAAAATTTTATAATGGGATGCCAAAAAAATTACTTTATTAACATCTTGGATGATAGATTAATTAATTTTTCTTAATGGCTAAAACACTGAATTACAGGACTTAAGCGGCTATGCTTATCCACAAGATTTATAAATTGTATATTTTTTAACACGATATTTTATAAATAATGATAACTGTTACCTATTTTCGACTTTGAATTGGGTTTTAACCTAACCAAACTTTGTTATTATGACTAAACACTTACTAATTTTCCTCAAAAGAACGCTGATGATTTTGGCATTTTTGTCAGCGCGGGTTGCTTTCGCCGGGGGCGATAACAACTTTTACATTTATTCAAATGTTTACGGTGGTTTTGAACCATGGTATACCACGGCCAATTCCGATGCAATGAACACTGTTTTTGGTATCGGTGGATGGACGCAAGATTATTTTGAAACTTGTGATCCGTCTTTCATTTTCTCTGCAAATACAAACTTTGTATTTCTGGAAGGAAGTGATGGTTTTGCCGATGAATTGGAGAGTTTCTTAACTACCAATATCACAATTATCGAAGACTGGGTTAACGACGGTGGTCGTTTATTATTAAATGCTGCGCCAAATGAAGGTGACGGTATGAGTTTCGGTTTTGGTGACGTAAACCTCACTTATTGGGGTGGTTCCAGCCAAGTTACCTCAACAGATCCTACCCATCCAATTTTTAATGAGCCTTACACACCAACAGGTTTAGATTGGACAGGTTCATCATTTTCGCATGCAAGTGTATCAGGTGCTGATTTAACACCACTTATTGTGGATTCATTTTCACCAACAACTGTAGCATACTCTGAGGGTCGCTACGGAGCTGAAGGCATTGTTGGATTTGGCGGTATGACTACCAATAACTTCCACTATCCATCAACTGAATCTGTTAACTTATTTCAAAACATCATTTATTATTTGGCATTTTACGTGGTGCCAAATCACGACATCGCATCCCTTTCATTGGTAAGTCCTACTAATGGCTGTGGCTTAGGCGTTGAATCTGTTACCGTAAACTTTAAAAATTACGGCTTAAACGATGAAGTAAATATTCCCGTTAGCTATCAATTGGACGGTGGTACAGTAATTTCTGAAACCATTGCCGGACCAATAGCTGCAGGTGCAACTTACACACACACATTTGCAGTTCCTGCCGATTTATCAGTTATTGGTTCGCATTCAATTATTGTGAATTGCGATTTACCTTTGGATGAAGATTTAGGTAATAACACTTTAACTGTTTCAGTTGAAAACGTACCGGTTGTATCATCTTTCCCATATTATGAAGATTTCGAAGATGGTGCTGCCGGTTGGTTAGCTGAAGGTGCAGCAAGCACTTGGGAACTTGGTGATCCGGCAGGATTTTCAATTATCGGCCCTCCGGATGCAACTCCAGCAAGTTTAAACAGTTGGACAACAAGTTTAACAGGTTATTATAACAATGATGAAAAATCGATGGTTACCTCTCCATGTTTGGATATGTCATCTTTGGTTTTCCCGTATTTAGAAATGGATATCAATTGGGATATTCAAGAATATTCTGATGGCGCTAAAGTGCAATATTCAACAGATGCCGGCTATACCTGGAGTGATTTAGGTTCGGTTGGTGATGGCGACAACTGGTTTAACAGCTTTACTTGTTACAGTATGTGGCCAACTTTTTACATAACTGACTATAGAGGATGGAATGGCAATAGCTTTGGATGGAAACATGCCTATATAGATTTATCATTTTTAGGTGGTGAATCTAGTGTTAAAATACGTGTTATTTTTGCTGCTGACTCTTATTGGAATTTTAACGACGGATTTGCATTTGATAACTTCAAAATTGCAGATTTATTCCCTAATGATGTTGGGGTTTCCTCAATATACCAACCGAATTCCGGCCCTTCTTTAACAGCTGCTGAACCTATTTCAGTAGTAATTAAAAACTATGGAACTTTAGCACAAAGCGGATTCCCGGTTTCTTATCAAATGGATGGCGGAGCCGTTGTAACTGAAACCTTCACGGGAACAGTAGAACCGGGCTTAACTGCTATTCACTATTTTGCTTCTACTGAAGACTTAAGTGTTTTAGGTGATTATGAATTCACAGCTTGGACATCTTTGCCAACTGATGAAGACAACACCAATGATGAAATAACTGAAACGGTAAGTAAATTGTTACCAATTACCGGTACAAGCGCTTACTACGTTTATAGCAATACTACCGGTGGCGAGCCTTGGTATACAACTACTAACTCTGCAGCTATGGATGCCGTTTATGGTGTTGGTGAATGGACGCTTGAGTATTTTGAAACTTTAGATCCGGCATTAGTATTCGGTTCAGGAACATGTTTTGTGTTTTTGGAAGGTTCTGATGGTCACGCACTTGAATTAGAAGCTTTTTTAGCAACTAATATCGGTTTGATTGAAGATTGGGTTGCGTCAGGTGGACATCTCTTCTTAAATGCAGCACCAAACGAAGGTTCGGGAATGGATTTCGGATTTGATGATACCCAATTGTTTTATCCATACTTCACAGGACTTGCAGAAGCAACTGCTCCTATTCACCCTATATTTGATGGTCCGTTTACACCAACTGCAACATCTATGTCGGGTGGTTCTTATGGACACGCAAATGTTACAGGAACAGACTGGACACCAATTTTACATGACTATTATGCTCCGGATAAGATTGTTTGCGCAGAAAAATCATGGGGTGCAGGTATTGTAATTTTTGGTGGTATGACAACTACCTACTTCCACTATCCTTCACCTGAAGGCAATAATTTCCGTCAAAACTTAATTTCATATTTAGGAACTTGCACAATTTCTGACAATGATGTTGGCGTAAATGGTGCTACATCACCTGCTTCTGCTTGCGGACTTTCAGCTACTGAGGATGTAACTGTTACAGTGAAAAACTACGGTTTCTTAGCTCAAACCGATGTGCCTGTAAACTACCAAATTAACGGTGGAACAACTATTACAGAAATAGTTCCGGGCACAATTGGCGTAGGCGAAACAGTAACTTACACATTCGCAACAACAGCAAATCTTTCAATTGAAGGTACTTATAATATCGATGTGTGGTCAACATTAGCACTTGATACTATTTATAGTAACGACTCAACCGATTTTGTGGTTGATAACGTGCCAACAATTACATCATTTCCTTACTACCAAGATTTTGAACTTGGATCAGGCGGCTGGATAGCAGCAGGTTCAGGCTCAACATGGGAATTAGGTGCTCCTGCAGGTTTTGTAATCAATACACCACCTCCTGCAACACCAAGTAGTCAGTATTCTTGGGATACTAACCTCGAAGGTTATTACAACAATAACGAGAAGTCTTATGTTACTTCTCCTTGTTTAGACTTTAGCACATTAGTATTGCCTTATATTGAATTTGATATCAACTATGATATTCAGTTATATTCTGATGGCGCTAAAATGCAATACACAACCGATGGAGTAACCTGGAGTGATTTAGGTAACGTTGGTGAAGGTGAAAACTGGTACGACAGCTATAATTGCTATAGTATGTGGCCAACATTCTATATTACTGATTATCGCGGATGGCAAAATACAGGAGTTGGTTGGAAACATGCTTATTATGACATGAGCTTCCTTGCCGGTCAGCCTTATGTAAGACTGCGTATGGTATTTGCAGCTGACTCTTATTGGAATTTTAATGATGGTATCGCATTTGATAACGTTAGAATTCAAGATCCTTATGATAACGACTTAGGTGTTATCGATTTGGTTTCACCTGTATCAGGCCCTAGTTTAACAACTTCAGAAGTTGTAACAGTAACTGTTCGAAATTTTGGAACATTTGCTCAAAGCGGATTCCCGGTTAGCTATCAGGCTGATGGTGGAGCTGTGGTTACAGAAACGTTTTTGGGAACTATTGAACCCGGCACATCTGAACCATTCACATTTGCAGGCACTGCGGATTTGAGTTTGCTTGGATTACATGAAATTTGTGCTTGGACAGGCTTAGTTGGAGATGAAGATCCAACCAACGATGAAATTCCCGGTTGCAAAGTTGTTGCAAACTTAGCTCCTATTTCAGGAACCGGTACTTATTACATTTATAGCAGCGCAGTTGGTTATGAACCCGGCTATTTAAATTCTAACTCAACAGCAATGGATGAAGTATTTGGTGCCGGAGCTTGGATTTTAGATTATTATGAGGCAATTGACCCTTATGCAGTTTTCAGCAATGAAAATTGCTTTATTTTCCTTGAAGGCAGCGAAAGCCACTGGAGTGAATTTGAAACTTTCTTTGGAAATAATAAAGAGTTAATAGAAGGATGGGTTTCTTCAGGTGGTAACTTATTTATAAATGCATCACCTTGGGAAGGTGATGGCGGTGATGTTGGATTTGGTGGCGTAACGGTATCATATCCTTATTATACTTATTATACTGAGGCAACTGAACCATTGCACCCTGTATTGTCAGGTCCATTTACACCTGTAAGTGCCGATTTATATGGTTTTTATATTGGTTATGCAAGAACCGTAGGTGATATAACCCCAATAATAAATGATTTGTATTGTGCAGATTGTTATTTATTAGGAGAAAAAGAATGGGGTGATGGTCGTGTAATGTTCGGAAATATGAGTGCTCCGGAATATTATACACCAACTGACGAATCTCAAAATTTACGTCAGAATATTATTGATTACCTCAAACTTTGCGCTCCGGTAGATTTAGGTGTTGTAGAAATAACTTCACCTGAAGGTGGATGCGGCATGGGTCTCGAAGAAATTACCATTACGGTAGAAAACTTTGGCCCAAGCGGTGTTTCTTCTTTCCCTGTAAAATATCAAGTTGATGGTGGTGGAATAGAATCTGCTTTTGCCGCAGTAACGATTGATGCAGGTGATACAGAAACATACACGTTCGATGTATCTTATGATTTCTCGGCTACGGGCACTTATGATATATGTGTGTGGACTGATTTCAGTGGTGACTCAGACGAAAGTAATGATATGTTATGTATTACTATCACATCTTTGGCTACACCAAGTGTTGACCTTGGACCTAACATGACAGTTTGCGACATAGTTACGCTAGACGCTGAAAACATTGGTAATACTTACCTTTGGAGCACCGGTGCAACTACGCAAACTATTGATGTTACCGTTTCTGGAACTTATTCAGTTACAATTACAAACCCTACAACAGGTTGTGCCTTCACCGACGAAGTTGCAGTAACTGTAAATTATACTCCGGCAGCCAGCTTTACTTATTCTGCAACAGGCTTAACGGTATCGTTTACTAATACCTCAACTGATGGTGCAACTTATAACTGGAGCTTTGGTGACGGTGGAACTTCTACTACCGCTAATCCATCGCATACTTATGCAGTTGAGGGTGCTTATACTGTAACACTTACTGTTACTAACGGATGTGGAACTGATTTCTACAGCGTTGTAATTGAAGTTGGAACAGATATAAATACCATTACATTGGCAGATGCGGTAACTGTTCAACCTAACCCAACAAGCGATTTTACAAATGTTTCAATCAATTTGAATGAAGCAACAAGTATTAAACTTGAGTTAGTGAATAGCCTCGGCCAAGTAGTGTGGTCAAATACTCCAACATACACATTATCAGCTACTTATGTAATTGATATGACCATGTATGCTGAAGGTGTTTATCAATTAAACATTATCAGTGCTGATGCAATGGCTACTAAGCCGATTGTATTGGTTAAATAAAATTTCAATTGTTAAAAACAAAAAGGAGCTCTTAACGGGGCTCCTTTTTTTATGTAATTTTTAGAGGTTTTTTCTGCCTATGACACTGCAGATAGGGCAGTTTTCACGAATATGTCCTCTTGCCGGACAATACGCCCGCCCAAAATAAATGATTTGAAGATGCAACAAATTCCAACTGGATTCCGGGAATAAGCGCTTTAAATCGCGCTCTGTTTGCGCTACTGATTTGCCATTGCTCAATGTCCATCGATATGCCAAGCGGTGAATATGCGTATCCACCGGAAAAGCCGGAACACCAAACGCCTGAGTCATTACAACACTGGCAGTTTTGTGCCCAACTGCAGGCAATGCCTCTAAGTCGTGGAAATTGTTTGGAACAATACCATTATGCTTATTCACTATGATTTCTGAAAGACCTTGTATGCCTTTTGATTTCATTGGCGATAAACCACATGGCCTTATGATAGAATTAATCTCTTCAACCGAAAGCTTCGCCATTGCATAAGGGTTGTCGGCGCGAGCAAATAAAATCGGTGTTATTTTATTAACCCGTTCGTCGGTACATTGCGCAGAAAGCACAACGGCAACGAGCAATGTATAGGCATCCTTATGAATTAAAGGAATTGCAGGGTTTGGGAATAACTCATTTAACTGCTGCTGCACAAAGGCTGCTTTCTCTTTTTTTGTCATTCGAGCTCAAATATCTGTATAGAAAAGTAAAATGTCACATTTAGTCTGTTACAAAATCACAATAATTGTATTTTATATCGTCACAACAATAGTATAATTTTACGTGTCGACATCTTGGGGAAATAATATGAAACGCTTCACACTACTGCCTGTTTTAATAGTATTAATAATATCATCGGTGCATGCCGGTGACATTTTTTGGGCCTCTAAGGTAATTTCCTACTCGTCACAATTTGACCTAAATTCGTACAGTGCCAAACAGGTGCTAGGCCCCCCATCTAGGCTGCCAAATTTCGGCGATTGCGGCTGTGCATGGTCACCTGCGCTGTCTGAGAATTATTTTGAAGAATATATCAGGGTTGGGTTTGTGAAAAAAATAAAGGTTTCACAAATCATTATAAATGAGAGTTTTAATGCCGGTTCAATTAAAGCGATATACCTTTTTGATCAGTATAATATTCCGCATCTCGTGTACGAGCGCACTGCAGATGATAGTAAATGGACACTTGGACGTGTTTTTTCGGTCAACATCACCCCAACAGATTTTGTCACAAACGATTTGAAGCTTGTGCTAGACACTGAAAGTATTGATGGTTTCAACCAAATTGATGCCATTGGTATTGCAGAATCTGTTGCTACAGTACCAAGTGGTGCAATTTCTTCAACCGATAAAATCACATTTAAAGGTAAAAGTCAAAATTTAGGCACAACAATCAACTCTTTTGGCAGCGAGATTGCGCCTTTGGTTACACCCGATGGTAAAACGCTTTATTACACCAGAAAAAATCATGTTGGCAATACCGGAACCATCATGAACGATGATGTTTGGATTTCAACCTATAATGGCACTTCTTGGTCTGAAGCTGTAAACGCCGACGGACCTATTAATAACGAAGCCAATAACTATGTAGTTGGTATTTCAGATAATGGTGAAATGCTTACTTTAGCTAACACTTACCATCCGACAGGAGAATCTCGAATTGGTATTTCGCAAACGTGGAAAGCTAGTTACGGCAGTTGGGTATTTCCAAAAAACCTAGTTACTCCGGGCATTATAACACATAACCTTTATGCGGAATATTTCATGAACTCAGCGCGTACAGTCTTGTTTTTGGCGCTTGAACGCGCCGATTCTCATGGGATGAAAGATATTTATGTGAGTTTTAGTGAAAACCAGATTGTCTGGTCAGACCCTGTGAACATTGGAACCGATATCAATACTGCTTCAAACGAAATGGCCCCATTTCTTGCTCCTGATGGTAAAACATTATTCTTTTCATCTAATGGACTACCTGGTTATGGTGATCAAGATGTTTATGTGTCAGTGAGATTAGACAGTACGTGGCAACAATGGACAAAACCTGAAAATCTGGGCTCAATGGTGAATACAAAAGGATTTGAAGCCTATTTCACATTTCCGGATACTGCAGATTATGCGTATTTTTCATCTACAGGAAATGATATGCTCAATGCCGACTTGTTTAGAATTCCTTTAAAGGAACTACTAGTGGTTGAAGATTCAGTAATCGCGGAGATCCTCGAAGAAAAAATTACTAATGACTCCCTTGCTTCGCCGGGCAATCCTCTTAAAGAAACTGAACCTGATGTAATTTTATTCGAAGAAGAAGTTTATATCCCTACTAAAGAAGAACTAAATGTTACACTTACGAATGAAATTCTATTGTGGGGAACAATTTATGATATCACAACAGATATTCCCATTAATGCAAACATCTCGTTCTTGTTAAATGATTATGAATCGGATCCTATAGATTTAACCACGCTTAATAATACCTATCGCCTAAAAGTAACGGACAGCGTGAATTACAAAGTAACAATTATTCGTGAAGGGTATATGATTTATGAATCAAATATCAATATTGAGGACTTTAGGATGCAAAAAGTTAAGCGTATCGACTTCAAATTGACACCACTGCGTAAAGGCGAAAAAATTATCCTTGATAACCTTTATTTTGATGCTAATAAATCAATTATCAAACCTGAATCGTTTGAGGAATTAAATAAGCTGTATGAATTTTTAAAGGCAAATCCGGGCACGACTATTGAGATAGGTGGACATACAAATGGGCTTTGCAGTGAAACCTATTGCGAAAAATTAAGTTTAAACCGTGCCAATGCAGTTAGAGAATACCTCATTAATAAAGGAATCGACGGATTGCGTATCAGCACTTTCGGGTATGGTTCAAAGCAGCCTATCGATTCAAATTCAACACCTGAGGGTAGAAAACGGAATCAGCGCGTTGAGATTATATTCAAATAAAATCTCAAATCTGTGTTGAATTATAGGGCAATTTTGGTGTTTATCGTCATTGTTTGCTGTCATTTGCAAAGCAAATCCCAAACCATTGTTTGGGCAGATGAAGTGATTGATTTCTCCTCCCAAAAGAGTCCAAAAGCATTTGCTGCCATTCAGGCGTTAGGAAAGCCAAGTCGATACCCAAATCCGTCCTTTTCTACTTGTGCATGGTCTCCCGAATATGCGGAAACCAGGAATACAGAGTTTATACAAGTATCGTTTAACGAGCCAATAATTGCAAAGCAACTCTTGATTGTTGAGAACAACAATTCAGGACATATTCAAGAAATTTGGTTTTACAATACAGCATCCAAAAGCCGGAAAATTTACCAACGCTCCACTCCTGCTATTCCTGCTGCCGGACGCTTGTTTGTAGCAAGTTTAAAGGAAAATAACGATGCGATACAATCTGTGCGCATTGTATTTGACAAACCGGATTTGATGAATACTTATCAAATTGATGCAATCGGTGTAACTACTTCACAAAATCCGGTTTCTTTGAATGTAAATACTGTAGTTGATTCATTTACCTACAAAGCTACATCACTTGGCCCGCTAATAAATTCGGCTTTCGATGAAGTGTGTCCTATTATTTCTCCCGACGGTAAAAGCCTTTATTTTGACCGAAAACTGCATCCAGATAACATTGGAGCCCAAAAAAACGACGACATTTGGTTAAGCGAATTGATTGAAAATGCATGGTCTAATCCAATTAATATCGGTGAACCGCTGAATAATAGTAATCACAATTTTATTTGTGCTATTTCTCCCGATGGCAAAACTGCATTAGTAGGCAACGTTTATGGAGCTGAGAATACGGATGTCCCCGGCGTTTCAGTAACTTATAAAATGGCAAGTGGATGGTCATACCCTTATGCCTTAAAAATTAACGATTTCAACAATCTAAATCAATACCATGAATTTACGCTGGCAGCTGATGGTTCTGCATTGGTAATGTCGTTAGAAACAGCTGAGGGCAAAGGACTGTTGGATTTGTACGTCAGTTTTCAGCTAACTAATAGAACTTACAGCACACCAATTAACCTGGGACCTCAAATTAATACTGCAGGCAACGAAATGACACCCTTTTTGGCGGCTGACGGTAAAACGCTTTATTTTTCGTCCAATGGTTTTCCCGGTTTTGGCAATCAAGATATTTTTATGGTTAGGCGACTTGATAACACATGGACAAATTGGTCGGAACCCATAAACCTCGGCGACGAAGTAAATACGCCTGAGTGGGATGTTTATTACAGCATTGATGCAAAAGGTGAATATGCATATTTCAGTTCAAGTAAAACCACCGGAACCAATTTGGATATTTTCCGCGTGCAACTGCCTCCACAGGCTCAACCGGAGGATATTATGTGGTTAAAGGGAATTGTTTATGATAAGATAAATGGTGAGGCCATATCGGCTAATTTGAGTATTTCAGCCGCTGCAGAACAAGGTTACAAATCCGCATCATATTCACGTGAAGGTGAAGGCTATACAATTATTTTACCACAACTCGGCAGTTACCTCATTACCATACAAGCAGAAGGTTATTACTCGACTGATACGCTGATTAATATAGATTTATTAAGTAGTTATAACGAGGTAATTCAGGATTTCTTGCTCATTCCTAAAAAAGCAGGTGTAATTATTGAAATGAAGAATATCTTGTTTAAAGTTAACAGCAGTGTTTTAGAAGACACCTCTTTTGTTGAGATTGACAAGGTAGTAAAGTTTATGAAAAGCAATCCAGGCGTGGCTATTGAGATAAGAGGTCACACAAATGGGTATTGTGATGATGATTATTGCAATTCGCTCAGTACGAAACGCGCTAAAGCAGTTGTTGATTATTGCATAAACAATGGTATAGCTTCAGAGAGGCTAACATATAAAGGACTTGGTAAAACAATGCCCATTGCAGATAATACCACACCGGAAGGCCGAAAGGCGAACCAGCGAGTAGAATTTATGATTACAAAAGTGGAGTAATTACACCGGCCACATCCAACCGAACTTATCTTCGATTACACCTTTTCTTATTCCCCACATTTCATGCTTTAACCAATTAGAAACTTTTCGGTTTTCAACAGGTGGTAATTCGTAAGGAACATCTTTGTAGCCAATTACACCAATTGGTGCAATAGTAGCGGCAGTGCCGGTTCCAAAAGCATCTACCAAGCGACCTGTTTTATGAGCATCCAACAACTCTTGAATGGTTACATCTCTAATTTCCACTTTATAGCCGTTAGCTTGCAGCAATTCGATACAAGAGTCACGCGTAATTCCTTTCAATATGGTACCTTCATCGGTTGGAATGGTAATAATGGTATCATCAATTTGAATGAAAACGTTCATGGTGCCAATTTCTTGCAAACGATTGTGCGTAATACCATCAATCCAAAGCATTTGATCGTAACCTTTCTCGCGAATAGTTTGGAGTGGCATCATAGTAGCGGCATAATTACCGGCTGCCTTAACACCGCCTGTTCCACCCGGAAAAGCGCGCACATATTCTTCTTGCATATAAACACGAACCGGTTTTTGGTAGTATTTAGAAACCGGGCAGCAAAAAATTACAAATTTGAAGGTATCAGATGGTTTAATGCCAACAAAATCGTCGGTTGCGAAAATAAAAGGCCTGATATATAACGAACCATCTTCAGTATCAGGAATCCAATTTTGCTCAATTCGAACAAGGTTGAATAAGGCATTCATAAACAAATCTTCAGGCAATTCAGGGATTGCCATTCTGCGACACGACTCATTTAATCGTTGGAAATTGGCATCCGGACGGAAAATAGAAACCTTACCGTCATTGTCCTTAAATGCTTTCATTCCTTCAAAAATAGCCTGACCATAATGCAATGCTGAAGTTGCAGGATGTAATTCCAATTTTGCTAATGGTTTAATCGCACAATTTTGCCATTTGCCATCAATATAATCTGCCTCAAACATATGGTCGGTAAAAACCTTACCAAACTGTAAGTGTTCAAAATCAACCGAATCAATATGTGAAACCGGTGAAACGTGAATATCCATTTCGTAAGAAGGATTAACAGCTACTTTCATTTGTTGAAAACAAGTTTACTATGAACTAAATACTTGATAAATTTACCGTTTCAAAAGAATTATGACATACGACAAAATACAGTTTAACGACGCAGTGCTTGATGAAATGGCTTATCTGATTCCAGATGTCGCAAAGCTAACAATAACGTCAAACAATGCCAATGAATTAACCTTTTTAGCAGGAAATAATGTTTCCACATTGTTAGTCTACTTGCCTAAATCAGGTGTCGATATGAACGAAGAGTCCCTACTGTCGCTGCACAAGCTAGCCTCAGCAGTGAAACTTTCAACTGAAAATTACAGTGCAATTAATATTAACAATTATCTCGGGTTACTTTTTAAGGATATTGCAGCAATTCCGGAAATAAAACGAGTGATATGCTTTGGAATGGCAGGCGAAACGATTGGCTTACACTTAGATTATATTACTTATAAACCATTCATATTCAGCAATATAGAAATACTTATATCAGATAGTTTAGAAGGTATTTCACCTGATGATAAAAAACGTTTGTGGCATGGATTACAACTTATGTTTAAATTGAAATAATGAAACTGGTTTTTGCTACAAGTAACATCAATAAGATAAAAGAAGTAAGCATGCTGCTGCCTGAAGGATTTCAGATTATGAGTTTGCATGATATCGGCTGTAACGAAGAATTGCCTGAAACACAGGCCACAATAGAGGGCAATTCGCTGCAAAAAGCGCAGTATGTTGCCGAAAAATATGCCTGCGATTGTTTTGCTGAAGACAGCGGACTTGAAGTTGATGCACTTGGCGGTGAACCGGGAGTAGATACAGCATTTTACAGTGGTTCACGCGACGCGAATGAAAATATGAACCTGCTGCTGCACAATCTTAAAAATGAAACAATCAGGACAGCTCATTTCAAAACGGTTTTTACATTATTTATTGGAGAAAAGTCGCATCAATTTACCGGAATTGTGACAGGCAAAATAGCACAAAAACAGACCGGAGAGCAAGGTTTCGGTTATGACCCGATTTTCATTCCGGATGGCGCAGATATTACATTTGGAGAGATGAATGCCACCCAAAAAATCACCTTTAGTCACCGTGCAAAAGCATTCAATTTAATGACATCCTTTTTATTACTAAATTTTGACATTTCGAAATAAGTATTTAACTTACTCCGAAATTATAGCAGAACTATTACTAATTTTCCAAATATGAAGCGATTAAATCCGGTAGCAACGTTTAGCGATGAAGAATTGATACGCGAGTCGGTTAAAGGCAATCGTGTGGCTCAGAAGTGTCTATATGAGCGATTTTCCTCAAAAATGTTTGGTGTTTGCTTGCGTTATGCGCCAGATTACCAAATAGCAGAAGATATTCTGCAAGAGGGTTTTGTTAAGGCCTTCAAGAATTTGGAACGTTTTCGATTTGAAGGAAGCTTCGAAGGATGGCTCCGAAAAATCATGGTAAACACTGCAATTGAAATTCACAGAAGAAAAAATTTATTATATCCAATCGTTGATGTAGAAAATACAGACGTTGAATTATTTGACGAGGATGCCGTGGAAAAGCTTGCTGCTGCTGACTTGATGCAAATGATTTCGACTTTGTCGCCCGGTTACCGCACTGTTTTTAGCCTTTATGCGATAGAAGGATTTTCACATAAAGAAATTGCCGAGCAACTAAACATCAGTGAAGGAACGTCTAAGAGTCAGTTGGCTCGTGCTAGATACATACTAATGGAGTTAGTTGAACAGCGCACGGGTATAAAACGCAAAGCAAGTGGACAATAAGCACAACATTGACCAATTATTTAAGCGTGTTGTAGACAATTATGATTTAAAGCCTTCTGCCGACCTTTGGGGTCGTATTGAAGAAGAGCTTAACACACAGGAAACAACACACACGAAACTGCCATTAATGCGGTATGCTGCATTATTGTTGGTATTCATTTCTGTGTGCCTTATTTCAGTTCCTCTTTCCAAACAAAATCCGCTATATACAAATCCGACGGCGGTTAATTCAAATACACCTATTTCAGATAATATAGCTATGGATATTTTAACAGTTGCTGCTGATCAAACCGCTGCTGTTATTTCAATACCATCTGCGATTGCTAATACTGCCGAGTTTGCATCAATTATTCCAGAGATAGTGGAGTCAAACGCGCTTAGCCCTTTCATGGCAACAGCCATTGCCTTTACAGAGAAATCGGATAACCTATTATTATTGCCTGAGCAACAGGAAACCGAAACGTTGACGGCCGATAACGGAACGCTTATTGATAGAATTTATAATACTGATAAATCTATCGAAGTGTCAGGTTTCAATGCATTTGCAGCTGAAGTAAATCATTCCGAAAACGATGCCATCTTAGACGCTCCTTCTAGCACTATTGGTTATAAAAGCTTAGATAAATCAGGTTTATATATGGGAACAAGCGGAGGTTACTACCAAACTTCGCTTATGGAATATGGCAATGTGTTTAAAGGTGAGCGTCCAATTCAACCGTCGTTAAAGTTTGGAACATCTAAAGGGTTGTTGATGGGATATAATTTCAACAATAAATTCGGTATTGAAGCTGAATATATTTATAACGCCGTGCAAGGTCAAAACTATGTAATGTCAGAGGATGAAGCAATTGTTGAAAAATCGCTTTCCCTTACTTATGATCTTATTCCGGTAGTTGCTAAACTTAAGGTAGGCAAAGTATCTGATTTAACTAATAAGCCTGTTGTTTTGAATTATGTTGCAGGCATGCAATATGGTATTCTTAAAGAAGCGAGATTACCACAAGATAAACGTTATGATGCATCTGCTGAAGAATTGTTTAAAGACACCGATTTATCAGTTGTTTTAGGTTTAGAATATGAAATCTACTTACAAGAAAACATTATGTTTTCGATGGGTGCAAGAGGAACATTCTCGAACGATATCTCTACACATGAAGCGCCATTTAACGATTACGCAAAACGTAATTTCACATTTGGCTTAAGAGGAAGCATTAGTTATTTGCTCAATTAGGATTAAACAATTTTAGCTGCAGCATCGTTATTGCGTATTATCTTTACACGCATGCGTCGTTTTTTAATCGCAATTTGTTATATCACTTTACTTTGCAATCTTAAACCGCTTTTAGCTACGCGTGTTGAAGGGTTAGTTACCGACGAAAACAATCTTCCACTACCCTTTTGCAATATTTATATCCCGAATACTAATTACGCCTGTGCGAGCAATGAAAATGGATTTTATTCGCTGGCAATTGAGCCGGGGAATTACTTGCTTAAATTCCAATACATTGGTTTTGTTAAACAAGAAATCCCTATTACTGTAGGCGATAAGATACTTACTGTAAATGTTGAAATGGTTGCCGAAATAATGGACCTAGCCGAAATAGTAATTAATTCGGATAAAGAAGATCCTGCATATGCCATTATTCGGCAGGCGATTGAACTTCGTGAAAAACACTTAAAGGAAATAACCTCGTTTACTTGCGATGCTTATATTAAAGGATTGCAGAAATTACTTGAAGCACCTGATAAAATACTTGGTGTGCAACTAAATACTGTATTAGATGTAGATTCAAACAATACCGGTATTGTCTACTTGTCGGAATCGGCTTCAACATTTCACTTTAAATATCCAAACAGCTCAAAGGAAATTATGAAAGCCAGCAAAGTGAGTGGCGACAATAATCAATTTAGCTGGAACGATGCTGCAAGTATGCAAATGAATTTCTACAAAAACATGGAAACATTGGAAGGTTTTTCGCAACGCGGCTTTGTATCGCCAATTGCTGAAAATGCGTTGTTCTTTTATGAGTATGAATTATTGAGCAATACCGCAGATGGCAATAACCGCATTTATAAAATTGCTGTTAAACCAAAGCGGAAGGCTGACCCCGCTTATGAAGGTACGATATACATTACTGATGATGATTTTAGAATTAGTGGATTGCAACTCCAATTAACCTCAAATAATGGTATCGAATTTATTGACACCTTTACCGTTGCGCAGGAATTTTACTACGCTGATGCTAAAAATCTTGTTTTGTTATCTAATAAATTCAACTTCACATATAGCTTTTTTGGCATAAAGGGGATGGGATTTTTTCATGCATTTTATAATAATTACACTCTAAATCCTATTTTCGAAAAGAATTTTTTTAATGGAGAGAAAACCAAAATAGAAGAAAATTCTAATAAGCAAGATTCTATTTATTGGAGCAAAACGAGGCCAATTCAGTTAACTGTCGAAGAAACTATCGATTATCAATTTAAAGATTCATTGGCAATTGTTCGGGAGTTGCCGGCCTACAAAGATTCTGTTGATAGGATTTTCAATAGTTTTAAACCGGCTGCCTTACTAGGTGGATACACATGGCGAAATAGCAATAAGAAATTATTTTTGTTTACCAATCCGCTGTTTGATTTATTGCAATATAATACGGTTGAAACATATGTAATTAATCCGAAATTCAGACTAACAAAACGATTAGAGAACAAAGATGAAATTTTTGTTTCCGGCGATTTGCGTTATGGTTTTGGGCACGATAAATTTTACGCGAATACCACAATCGGATTAAACTATAATAATATTACAAAAGCAGGAGTTAGTATTTCAGGTGGTTCAGAAGTAGTGCAATTTAATAATCGTGGAATTAGTCCTTTGGTAAACACAATTTATTCGCTGCTGCTGGAAGAAAATTACCTTAAACTATATGAGCAGCAATACATCAGCGTAAAAGCAGGTCAAGAATTATTTAATGGATTACATATAGATATTGAGCCAAAATATACAGTTAGAAACCAATTATATAATACCGAAGCCGCCGAACCTTGGATAAATAGGAATGAGGCAAATTACACTTCCAATAATTTTCCATTTTATGCCGACGATTTAGTACTTACTATACCCGATAAGTTTAGTGTTGAACTGCAACTAAAGTATGCAATTGGTCAAACGTATATTATGGAACCCGGTAATAAATTTATTTTAGGCAATAAATATCCAACCCTAACCTTTAACTGGGAAAAAGCAATCAGCGAAATTGGTGCATCGGCAGTTGCATACGATAAATTTAAATTCACTGTTACTGATAATATTAAACTAGCCTTAGCCGGAAACCTTTCGGTTGCATCTGCAGCAGGTATTATGGCTACAAGCGATGAACTGAATGTTGCAGATTTAATGCATTTTAGCGGAAATGCCACCAATGTTCAAAAGGTTTCTAATGAAGGTTTTTTTCTGCTACCTTATTATTATGCATCAACTGATGGACAATATTTTGCAACACATGTGCAATGGCATACCGAAGGATTTTTGTTCCGACAATTACCGGGGTTTAAACAATTGAAATTAGAACCGGTGTTTACTTTGAATTATTTGTCGACAGATTTCGTTTCAAATTATTTTGAAATAGCTGCCGGCATAGAACACATATTTAAAATAATGCGTGTAGATATTGCATATACGCCGTTTAATTTTGATGCAGCTTATCCAATTCCAAAAATGAATATTTTAATCGGCTTCGGATTTTAATTATGCGCTTAATTATAATCATAGCATTTTTATTATCGGCATGTAACCAACCTGATTGTGCACCAAATACTACCTCGTTTGTGCCAATACCGGAACTAACTAATTCAACTTTTTCCGAATTTACGGGTGGCAAATATGAAGCATCAAATCGAATTCCTTCGTCACATGCAATACAAGGAATGCAACAAGCTAAACAATTAGTTCCTGTTACTCAATTTGGCGCAATTGATAGCACGAATGGCAAGATAGGTATGCTCGTGTTAGGTTTTAGCACTGCAGCCATGACAGGCCGCTTTGTGCGAGAAATTAATAGGTTGTCTAACACTAACGCGTCATTAGAAATAATTATTGGAGCACAAGGTGGGCGCGACATTAATCACATGACTGATATGTCATCAAGCTATTGGTTGTCGGTTGATTCAGCAGTTATAAAGGCCGGATGTACTGCTGCACAAATTCAAATAATATGGTTGAGTTCGGGCGATATTGAAGGATATTCAGCTCAATTCCCTCAACAATGTTGCACTCAAATAGAAAAATATCAAGTTACGCTAAAGCATATTAAAAAGATATTTCCGAATTGCAAAATTGTTATGCTATCTGATCGCACTTATGCAGGATATGTTGGGTTAAATGGCGAAGGCCCAATTCAACTTGCCGAGCCTACTGCTTATTACAATGGTTGGACAATTAAATGGTTAATTCAAAAGCAGATTAATGGAGATATTGGTTTTAGTTATGATGACATTCCATTTATAGACTGGGGGCCATATTTATGGACGAATGGGACAACTCCTAACGATGCCGGCTACACTTGGGACTGTTCAGATGCAGGGAAAGGTGGTATTCATCCAACATCAAAAGGCAGAATGAAAGAAGGTGCAATTGTTTATCAATATTTCAGCAATCATCCTTATTTTGAACAGCTATTTTATTAATTAATAATAACTTATTCCGTTTCAAGTGATGGTGGTTCTTGGAGATTATCTTGAACTTGGTGGTATTTATAAATTCCAATGCTGATGCAAACAATAAGTAAAAGTATGCACATCAGGCGAACTACTCCCCCATTATATTTTTGCCATTCTTTAAAACTTTCAGTGCGCGTTCGCTTAGTGTTTATATATCCTGCAGCGTGCAAATAAATTACGATTATTATTAGGGAGATAAATCCCAAAAAAATTACCCATTGTAAAAATTCACTCATAGTAAAATTATTATATAATCATACCTGCTATAGCAGCTGTAAAAAAGCAAGCAACGGTTCCACCAAGCAATGCTCTTAAGCCTAAAGAAGATAAATTTGTTTTTTGATTTGGTGCTAATGCGCCTATACCGCCAATTTGAATGCCAATAGATGCAAAATTTGAAAAACCACATAAAGCATAAGTTGCTATGATAATTGATTTTTCATCTAAACTATCTTTCATTTCGCCCAAGCTTGCATAAGCTACAAACTCATTGATAATAGTTTTCTCACCAAGTAATTGACCAACTGCTAATATATCAACAGATGGAGTGCCCAGCAACCATGCAACGGGAGCCATTACGAGCCCGAAAATATAATCGAGTGATAATCCGGAATAGGTATTATTTGTGGCTGCTGCAATGTTATCATTTACTTGCAACACATTTCCAATGCCTAAGAAGATTGAATTAAACATTGCCATGAATGCAGTGAAAGCTAATAACATGGCGCCAACATTTACGGCTAATTTTAAACCATCGGTTGTTCCATTTGCAATAGCTTCAATAAAATTCGAACCGATGCGTTCTTTATTAACTTGCAAGTTACGGTCAACTTTTTCGGTTTGAGGAAACAGCATTTTTGAAGCCACAATTGCTGCCGGTGCGCTCATAATAGATGCACTTAACAAATGCATTGCAAATAATTTTTGACGTTCAATATCATCACCACCTAAAAAACCAATGTATGCAGCCATAACGCCACCGGCAATAGTTGCCATCCCTCCTACCATTACACATAAAACCTCCGACTTTGTCATTTTTTCGAGATAAGGCCTGATTAATAATGGTGCTTCGGTTTGGCCTAAAAAAATATTACCTGCAGCATTTAGACTTTCTGCTCCACTTAAACGCATTGTTTTGCTCATAATCCAAGCGAAACCGTATACTATTTTTTGTAGTATACCCAGGAAATAAAGTAATGAAGTAAGTGCTGAAAAGAATATAACAGTTGGTAGCACTTTAAATGCAAAAATATAACCCACAGTAAACAATTCACCTGTTAGGCCGTCGTTAACTTGGGTAACTGAGGGCCAATTGCCCAAAACGAATGTTGCACCGGCATTTGTATAACCAATAACCATTACAAAAAAATTGGCCATTGCTTGAAAAATTCTTTCAAACCAATCGAATCGATAGCCTGTATAGTTTTCCGTAATATTTGGGAGAGCAATAATTAAAAATGCAAATACGAATTGGATTAATAAACCGGTACCTACAAGTTTCCAATCAATAGCTTTTCTATTGTTACTGAATGCATAGCAAACGCCCACAAGAAAAACCACACCAAGCAAACCTCTTAAAATACTTTCAATCATTGTTGAGTTATATTAATTGTAAAATTAAATAGGTTATTAAGGGAAGTAATTTATGATTTAATTAAAGTAATACCACCCCAAGTGAGTAGTAGCCCTAATAAAACACTGCTAAAGATATATAAAATTGACATTAGGTAATGTCCCTCACGCATCATTTGAATATTTTCGATAGAAAAAGCTGAAAAGGTTGTAAATCCGCCACAAAACCCCGCTGTTAGTATGAGCTTCCAGTCGGAGTCGGTTACAGATTGTTTTTCGAAGTATCCATAAACTAATCCAATAACAAAACAGCCGAACAAGTTTACTAATAGTGTGGCAAACGGGAAATTATTTGATTTTGAGTTACCGGCTAAAAACGGCAATTGAGCGCAGGTATACCTGGCAATAGTTCCAAGAAAACCTCCAAGACCAATAAGCAGCATCAATTGCATAAAAGGAGGTTTTGGTTAATATAAATTATTTTTTGCGATGTTCAATTTCATCGCGAATACGCGCTGCTGATTCGTAATCTTCTTTATCGAGATATTCTGCGAGTTTTTCGTTCAACACTTTAAGCGACATCGATGAAATATCACCTTGTCCTGAAGGTAATCCGGCACTCAATGTTTCTCCAACTTCTTCCAATTCTTCTTCATCGTCATCATCTTCATCGTCGTTTTCCTTATTTTCTTGTTCATAATAATTGCACCCGCTGTTTCTAAAATAAATT
>JANMLV010000114.1:0-2192 GCA_031372705.1 Bacteroidota bacterium
TGCAAGCAGGTTTTGCGAAATTTGAAGCTAACGGTATTTCAGCAAGTGACTTAGCGCGCATAAAGGCAGGACAAGAAACTGCATTTTATAATAGTTTGTCAAGCGTTGAAGGCAAAGGGTTTCAATTGGCTCAATACGAAATTTTTGCTGGGGATCCAGGGTTTGTAAATCAAGATATTAAAAATATACTTGCAGTAACTGCCGATGATGTTATGGGCGTTTATAATCAGTATATTAAAGGTAAAAATTTTGTTGCTACAAGTTTTGTTCCTAAAGGAAATAAAGATTTGGCGCTTAGCGATTCTAAATTAGCAGACGTAGTTGAAGAACCAATTGTTGAAGGCGCAGAAGAAACTTTTGACGCAAGTATTACTGCCGAATATGAAAAAACGCCGTCTAGTTTCGACAGAAGTATAGAGCCGCCTTATGGTGAAAGTCCTAACGTAAAGGTTCCTGAAATATGGAAAGAGGAACTTTCTTCAGGTATCAAATTAATAGGTATTACCAATACTGAAGTTCCCTTAGTGCAATTTGAAATACAATTGAAAGGAGGGATGTTGTTAGAAAATACAAATAAAATTGGTGTTTCAAATTTACTTGCAGGTTTAATTACCAAAGGAACTGCTAAGAAAACACCTGAAACACTTGAAAATGAAATTGAAACACTGGGTGCAACTATTTATGCGTCAGCAAATAAAGAATTTATTACCATACAAGGAAATACATTAGCTAAGAACTACGCCAAAACAATGGCATTGGTTGAAGAAATGCTATTGGAGCCGCGATGGGATGTAAAAGAATTTGATTTACTCAAACAAAGCACATTAAATCAAATTGAGCGTCAACAAGCAGAACCGAATAGTATTGCGTCAATAGCATTTGACAAATTAATTTATGGTGAAAATCATATTTTATCGTTCGATAATATTGGCACAACAGCTTCAGTTAATGCCATTACTATTGATGATTTAAAAACATATTATAATAATTATTGCTCTACTAAAATTACAACCGTATTGGCAGTTGGAGCAATTACTCAAAGTGAAGTATCTAAATCGTTAACAACAGTAAACGCCAAGTGGTCACAAAAAGATATTCAATTTCCTGAAATAACAAATGCTGTTGCACCTGAAAGCTCTAAAGTTTATTTTTATGATGTTCCGGGAGCAAAACAGTCGGTAATTCAATTTGGATATCCGGCATTGGCTGCAACCGATGCCGATTATTATCGTGCCGATTTACTGAATTACAGATTAGGTGGCGGCGGATTTGCTGCAATACTCACACAAGAGTTACGCGAATCAAAAGGCTATACCTATGGTATTTATTCTGATTTTTCAGGGTCCATATTTAAGGGGCCATTTATAATAGGCAGCGGTGTGCGCTCAAATGTTACTTATGAATCAGCAAGTTTGATAAAATCCATTTTAGAAAACTATGGCAAAAATTTCAATGATAATGATTTGGAAATAACTAAAGGTTACATGATTAAGAGCAGCGCACGCGCATTCGAAACTTTAGATAGTAAATTAAGCATGCTCAAAAATATCAGCAATTATAACTACGCCGACAATTATCCTATACAACGCGAAGACATTGTTAAGGCATTAACTGTTCAAGACATTAAATTGCTGGCTGAAACATACATTCACCCTGATAAAATGATTTATTTAATTGTTGGTGATGCAGCTACCCAAATGGATAAATTAGAAAAACTTGGATTTGGGAAACCAATTCTGTTAAATAAATAGAATTGAAGCCATTTTGCAAGAATGCACGTTGATGCACTAAAACTAAATCAATACACCACAACCGTTTTCCCAATACTGAAACGGTTGTGCGTGGAGGCAATCATAACATAATAATAGCCTTCAGGCAATTGCTTGGTTGATATGCTTATTTCACCTGAGGATTCATTGAGCGGTATTTTCATAACTACTTCACCTATGTTGTTAATCAAGTTGAGCATAGCATCATTTTCATACAGGTTGTATTGCACTGTAACGGTTTCTGTTTCCGGAATATACCACGCAATAATGGAACCAATATCCGTTTGAGCAGGCTCTTCGGGATTGTTGTCGGTGGTGTCGTTAATAGAAAATGATTTTATAAAATCGCTGATGTCGTCAAAATTATCGTCTTCTGATTTTAAACTAATAAACAATTCTCCAAAGTGAAGACCTTCTTCCATA
>JANMLV010000141.1:0-14118 GCA_031372705.1 Bacteroidota bacterium
ATGGCTACCACTTCTATATTTGAATTTTCTAGAATTCTTCTTAAAAAAATTCTTCCAATTCGACCAAAACCATTGATAGCAATACGATATTTTCTCATTTGTAGTGTTGCAAAATTAAACGCTCTGCAAGAAATTTTTAGAGAAATTTTTCAGTAATACTTTTTTCTCTTATTTTTGCAGCCTCTTAACAAAAGATGGCCCGTTCATCTAGGGGTTAGGATACAAGATTTTCATTCTTGGTACAGGGGTTCGATTCCCCTACGGGCTACTAGATAAACCTAAAAAAACCTGCAACTATATTTTTTGCAGGTTTTTTAATGTATATTACTTACAGAAATTCGATAAATTTTTGAAAATATATGAGTAATAGTGAATTTAGTTTAAAAATTACATAATTCCTAATGATAGAACGTAGTTGATTAACAAAAAACTACTTTGGTGCTGAGCTCTTTTTACTACGGATAGAAGTTTTTTTTGCTTTCAGTTTATTCATTAACTTTCTGAAATCAAGAAGTTCTTTTTCTGTCCAGGGTTTAGATTGACCGCTGAAGTCGACATTTTTAGGTTCTCTTATTAGTCCCATTTTATTATGATTTAAAATATTTTGAAATTAGGAGCAAAGCAGCGTTTGGTTCAATAAACATACGTAATCCGCGGAAATGTGTTGCACCTAATGTTTCTTCATAGTGTTTAATTAACGTTGATTTAGCATCAAATGCGAGGAAACCTTGGTAACCTTTGTCTACAGAAACTTTACATGCATATGCAACAAGATTTCCAGGAACTCCCAAATAAACTTTATTCTTTTGCTTATTGAACTTAGCGCTTTCAATCAAATGCATAAAAATATGGTCTTGTTTATCCTCGATACTTAGTAGACCCTGAATTATAGTTGGATTGTTAAGGGTAGTAAGTTTATAAACCTCTTTTGTGGTGTCCTTGACCTCCTGACCCCATTCAAATTGCCAAGCTGTTTTTTTAATTTGGTTAATATCATTATTGGTCATTCGAAAAATTACTGTATCAAACACTTCTCCGGTTGATGTATTCTCAATTGAATTTGTAAGCTTGTCAACTACAAAATCAAGCCCTCTTTCTACAGATTTTTTCTTACGCTCCACATAAACTCTTTAATACAAAGTTATAAAAAAGTGGTTACATTTAATAGTGATTAACTGAAGAAAGGCTATTACTATTATTCACTACCCTTATTGTTTGCAAATAATAATACGGCCGGGGCTATGCAAATTCGAGCATTAATTTATGCAAACTCCTCATTTTCAGCACCAATTGGTTCCATAATGGTATCCTTAGGGCTACAACCATTTTAAATAAGACCAATCAGCATTTCGCAGATTGGTCTTTTTTTTATCCTTAAAAACAACAATTATGACATTATTTGTTTACGCCCTTAAAAACCAAATCAATTACGAAATTTATGTCGGGATTTCTACCGATCGTGAAAGGAGACTTAAAGAACATAATTCAGGAAAAAATCGCTATACAAAAGCATTTAAACCTTGGTCGAGTTTTTATACTGAACCCTGTGAAGGATTTGAAGCTCCGCGAAAACGCGAAATTTATTTTAAGTCGGCTGCAGGTAAAAGAAAATTAAGAAATATTTAGATTTTCATTCTTGGTATATGGGTTCCTCTTAGAATTGCAACTCACTTAAAAAAGTATTTCGATTTTTCATCGCAATGCTTTTTGTATGCTGACTTTTCTAACAAAATATAAAATGGGATAAAATATTCATACTGCATTTTTTTAGAGTGCCGATGAGCAAATAATTTTTTTGCAAAACAACTGATTAAAAAAATATTTTTATGACCAAACATAACCTATTTATTCCCTAACATAAATTTCTCCAAAACCTCATAAAATAAATGCACTTTAAACATATTAAAAAAACATAGATAACTTCAAATTTGACAGTAATCTGTGTTTTGTTTACTAAAATTGAATTAATTTTGGTTAAAACATAAATGATGAAAACACTTGTATGTATATTCTCCTTAAGCTTGTTCATCCATACTGTTTCTTCACAATTGGTCGATAGTAATGCATTTATCAAAACCAATTTAGTTGAGTTAGCTATTAATAATTATGGCAAATATATTACCGACACTGTTCCGGAAGGATATATTCTACTTGATAATCCAGCTCTCAGGTATGGCTTTATAGCAGATTACGACATGAATGGTTGGGATATGGGCACCCCTGCATATAGCGGTGATTTTTGCGCTCCGGGCAGTCCTGTTGAAGAATGGGGACTAAGTTGGAATGGAGTTGCTCAAATCAATGGTGCCTCAGGTTCGGATGCTATACATGGCAGTATTATTAGCTATTCAGCCAACGATGACAGCACCACTGTTGTATGGATTTCCGATTCCACAGAGCTAACAATAAAACAAACAACAACAGCTTATGCCAATAAATTGTTTTTTCTGACAAGATTGAAATTATTAAATAACACTCCTGATACATTAGATAATATTTATTATGTGAGATCAATTGATCCTGACAATGAACAAATTTGGACAGGTGATTATACTACAGAAAATGGAGTTGACGCTGATACGAATTATTCATATGCAAAGGGTCTTACATATGGATTGTTCCTAGGGATGGTAGCAGGCGACCCTCTTGCTCGTGGATCTTATGGAAATTTTGTGTTGAGTGATGGTTTTCTATATAATCCATTTTTGGGTACCGGTGGATATTTTATCAGCGGATCGTCGGTTGGTGATATATCAATGCAAATGTCGTTTTACCGACCAAACCTGGCACCCGGCGATTCCAGTGAATTTATTTTTGCCTATGTGTTTTCTGCTGAGGCAATAGCAGAAGCATATCTGGCAACCCTCAACATTGATTATGAAGTGGATTGTCAACCTGATACTACAATTTCAGCTACTGCAATTACTTACACCACTGCAAAAATATCATGGACCGACGAACCCGGTCATTTTTATGATATTATTAATACCAACTTAATTACAGGAGAAATGGATACTGTTAATTCGCTTGTCAGCCCTATCACATTAAGTGACTTGGAACCATGTAGCACGTATGAAGCATATATGATTACCAACTGCAACGATGAGCCTACCAATTCTAATATTATAACCTTTACCACCGATTGCGAAGTGCCAATTCAGGAACTGGCTAATAATTCTCTTGCATTTGAATTTTTTCCAAATCCGGCAAATGATGTAATTAATATTAAATTCAAAAACGCAATAAATTCAGAATTCAACATTATTATATATGATATGATGGGAAAACAACTGCTTACTAATACACTGAGTTGGAATTCAACGAATAATTTATTAAGCATTCCGGTAAATCAATTTCCTGCCGGCGTTTATCAAATTGCTGTTTATAGTGGCAATGCAATTACAATGCTTAAATTCATTAAATCTTGAAATAATTTCACTTAAAGATTTACAAAAGGATATAAACCTTGGCCTTTTTTTAGTGACTCTTGTAAAGGGATTTAAATCTGCGGCAGGTAAAAGAAAATTAAGAAATATATAGATTTTTATGCTTGATACAGGAGTGCCCATACGGGCTACATCGATTTTAAAAAACGACCAATCAGTATTTCGCTTATTTGTCGTTTTTTTAACTTTAAATCAAAAATGTGATAGTGCATGTTTATATCCTTTAAAACCAAATTAACAACGAAATTTAGTTATTTGTTCTAATTTTTTTAAATCTTAATGAGATATATTACTTTATAAACTACACCCGGATTTACATTATTTTTTGAATGTAAACACATATAAATTCCTCATCGGTTTACAATAAAACTTGTTTGTTCTGAAAAGCGACCGTTTGGCCCTGCTAATTTGCAGAAATATATCCCATTTGGAAGATGATCAATTGATATTACTTCATGTGGTTGAATAAATTGGACAAATAATAATCTACCAAAGTTGTCATACACGCTTATCTGGTTCCAACCTTCATTTTCATCGAAATAAACATTAAGAAAATCATTTGAGGGAATTGGAAATAACTGAACCCCAACTTTCTCCTGCGGACTTATTGATACCGGAGTTAACAAGCTGGCCGTTTTAAATATATCGCCATTACTGCATGATGCGTAATAATAACCGTCTACAAATTGGATGTCGAGGACGTCTTCATCAAATTCAACACCGTTTGTACTATATGTCCAGGTATTACCACTGTCAATTGTATAATAATAAAATCCAAAGTCATTGGCAGTCATACCTTCCTGTTCATTTGCAAAACACACTGCATATGTATTTCCGCTGCCCGGCAATAAGCTTATCCAATTTTCTCCTTGGTCAATTGTTTTACAAATTTCCCCGGCAGAAGTGCACGCATAGCCGACTGAATCCGAAATAAACTCAATATCATAAATTGGATTTGTAAATGGTGAAATTACAGTTCCCCAACTTATGCCTCCATCATAGGTAATTCTGAAAGTTCCGTCATAATCACAAGTAATGCCATGATTGCTATCAAAAAAATGAATGTCATAAAAAGTTCCACCGGTACCTTCTTGTAGTATAGTGTCCCAATTCATTCCGCCGTCTACACTTTTAAATACTGTATTTTCACCACCCGCAATGTATCCGGTATCTGCCGATGGAAAATCGACGGCATGCAGGCCAATAATGCCTGGAAAACCAACAGGATAATAATTCATAGTGGTGAACCTATTTGTAGTTTTCCACAGCATATTTCCAGTTGTAATCATATATACCGAACTATCGCCAAAAACGGAAAGACTTCGTACATCATGAAAGAAATCGAGAGTGAAAAATTCCCAATTATCGCCTCCATCTTCGGTATATGAAAGAAAATAAACTCCTGCAACAACAATCGCCCCGTCTGGAAAAACGCCGATTGAAGTGCGCTCATCAACAGCCCCGGTAAAAATTAATGTCCACTGTGCTTGGATAGTTGTAATTATCGTAAATAAAAAAATAAATAGTAAAAATGGACGATTCATAGGAGTATTTTATGTAATATACTAAAGTTTAAAAATACAAAAATAATAAAATTTTCAGCAAGAAATATAAACTTACACTAGGTAAAAATAATTGAAGGAAATACTAATTAAATGATCGCCAATTGGATCCCTTACACATATTTTAAACTATCAACCTAATTCAATTATCACATCTATTCTCATCAATTTCTAAATAAAAACGCTAACTCAATACCGGCAGTGGTATAACTCGTTTTTTGTTCGCCGGTATATCCGACTAGTCTTTGTTCTGAAACTGTATAAAAATTGTAATCACTAAGCCCATAAATATAATACCCTGTTAATCGCATACGATTGCCTTTGTCTTTATTTGTATTGATGTAAAATCCGGATTGACCTTTAACTGCAACAGAATATCCTCTAAAAATATGAAAATCGGTAGCGGGTAGATTTTCAAGATATTTATCGCCGGTTCCTAAACCTGTTCGATTGCATTTGGCATTGGCTGAATTAATTACAAAACTACCTCCTAACAAGAAAAATTTTGCAGGTAAATAATTTGCACCAAAATGATAGGTTACTTCACCATTCTTGTAATAAACAAGATTGTCGTCTTCTGAACCAACCTCATCAGCCATTCGGGTATAGCCCCCTCCAACTTCATATTCCATTTTATTCGTATTCAATAAAAATCCTATACCAAATCCAAAACCCGACGTTATGGACAATGGCTCTGCAACTTGCATACTGTCTGACAATGCTGTTAAATAAGTTTGCAATTCAGGTCTATCTGTTTGGGCATAATGTAAATCAAATTTGAATGAGGCTTTGGATTGGGCATCTGCAAAGTTGATTAATAAGCTCAAAATAAATATTATAAAGTATTGTTTCGTGTGCATTGCTTCTTGTAAAAATTATGATGCTTTAGAATATTATTTACCACAACTTCGTGACGTATTCTAAACAAATATAATCACAAACTTATTAAAACGCCTACTTTGTAAATTTAAAAGCTAACAATGTTTACTTTTTCAAATTTATAATTCACTTCCTTCTCAAAGTCTTTTAACAATGAAAGAGAAATCTTATAACCTCTGAAAGCCCTACACAGCAGTAAAACACAATAAAAAAAGCCAATTTCATTCAAAATCACAAAACCACATACATATTATTACCGATACTTCCAATGATGGATATTCTAAAATTCGATACTTCCACCACCCTACCTTTGCCCCATGGCATACAGTCTCATTCAAAAATACAATGTTCCCGGCCCGCGGTATACGAGCTATCCAACCGTTCCCTATTGGGATGCGGGTACTTTTAATATTGATATTTGGAAAGAAAAATTATTGCAAGCGTTTACCGAATCAAATTCCAATGAAGGAATAAGTCTATATATTCATTTACCTTTTTGCGAAAATTTATGCACTTTTTGTGGATGCAACAAAAGAATTACCAAACAACACCATGTTGAGGAACCCTATATTGATGCGCTGTTAAAAGAATGGGAATTATATTGTAACCTTTTTTCCGAAAAACCAATTATAAAAGAACTACACTTGGGTGGTGGCACACCTACATTTTTTAATGTAGCTAACTTGGAGCGTTTAATTAATGGCATTTTTGCTCATGCAATTAAAGCCGAAAATCCGGAATATAGTTTCGAAGGGCATCCAAATAATACCACTCACGCACAGCTGCAAAAACTATTTGACCTCGGATTTAACCGCGTGAGTTTCGGTGTGCAAGATTATAATGCAAAAGTACAAATTGCCATCAATCGTATTCAACCGTTCGAGCATGTTGAACGTGTAACTAATTGGGCAAGAGAAATTGGCTATCAAAGTATTGGGCATGATTTAATATTTGGTCTTCCTTTTCAAACGGCAGATGATATTGTATCTACCATTAACCAAACAAACGCCTTACGTCCAGATAGGCTCGCGTTTTACAGCTATGCACATGTGCCGTGGATTAAAGGGAATGGGCAACGCGGATTTAAGGATGAGGATATTCTACGCGATGAAGAAAAACGAATGTTATATGAAATTGGAAAAACAAAACTACTCGAATTAGGATATACCGAAATTGGAATGGATCATTTTGCATTGTCGACCGACAGCTTATTTCAATCATTTACATCGGGAAAATTACATCGTAATTTCATGGGATACTCGAGCTCGAAAACACAGTTGATGATAGGCTTAGGCGTTTCATCGATTGGCGATAGTTGGTATGCATTTGGTCAAAATGTTAAAACAATTGAAGAATATTACCGGCATATAGATGATAACATGTTACCTATTTACAGAGGACATCTTTTAACGGATGAAGATTTAATTATCAGAAAACATATCTTGAATTTAATGTGCACCTTTGAAACATCTTGGGAAAACTCCCTGATGTGGTTCAGCGAATTACCGGAAACATTAATTCAATTAAAAGAAATGGAAACCGACGGATTATTGGAAATTGGTAAAAATAAATTAACCATCACCGATGAAGGGAAAGCATTTGTTCGAAACATTTGCATGGCGTTTGACATTCGATTAAAGGAAACTGCTCCCGAAACATTACTTTTTTCAATGACTGTGTAATCATTTTTCTATTGCAAAACGCTTATTTAGCATTATTTACTGACTATCACCGTTTTATACGATAAAATGGAGGCAAATCTCTATTTATTATTCTAAGTGCGGTCGGTATACCACACCAATTAGTAGCATAAATTCACTAACTTTAGGACTTGTATACCCCCTTACTTTAAAAGATTTGTAAACAGTGTAGACAGGGCTGCAGCTATTTCTAATTTTACATGTTAAAGAATTGAATCATGAAATTAATTACACTTATTACATTTTTACTATTCGCATTCAATTTCACTGCACAAGGGCAAACCGGTGTAATTACAGGCAAAATTATTTCGGCTGAAACACAAGAGGGTGTGGCTTATGCAACTATTAAATATTCAGATAAAGGTGGCGAGTTTAGTGACCAAAACGGAGTATTTAAGATAACATCACTTGAGGCCGGGGTATACAATTTGGAAATAACTTGTATTGGCTATGAAATGATAAAACTGGGTAACTTAACTGTTAGTGAAAATGAACCACTCAATTTACGTTCAATTGTGATGAACGAAAAATCGATACAAATTGCAGAAGTAACCATAACCGAGCAACAAAAAGTATACGACAGCAGATACAGTGGAACAAACAATGTTATCTCTGCCAAAACCATTCAGAAAATTCAACCTGTTGGCAGTGAAGAATTGCTCAGAACACTACCGGGAGTGAATATATCTTCTGATATGGAACAAAGTAATCGGCCAAATATCAGTATACGAGGCAGCGATCCAAGAAGATCGAACAAAATATTATTATTAGAAGATGGCTCACCTATTTCACCTGCTCCTTATTTGGCACCGGGCTCTTATTATAATGTACCGGCTGATCGATTAGAAGGTATCCAGGTAATTAAAGGAGCGGATGTTTTAGCTTATGGTTCAAATACTATTTATGGTGTGGTAAATTATATCACAAAACGTCCACCTTTGGAGCCCACCATGTCGTTAAAATTAACCGGTGGTCAGCACGATTATTTTACTGCAGTTGGTTCTTATGGCGGCACATGGAATAAAACAGGTGCGGAAATTCAAACATTATATAAAAATTTTGGCGGGTATTTAGATAACAGTTCTATTAAACTCTTCAACTTAGCAGGAAAAATATTTAGTGAATTTGGTGACAGGTCAACACTGTATATGAAATTCAATTACCAAAATGAATATCTCAATACCACTTGGAATGGCAACACGCCATTCACATTTAATCTTGATCCAACAATAAATCCATTTGATGCCGACGAATTTACATCACGGAGATATGGTATGGATGGTGTTTACAATTACAAGTTGAATGACAAGGCTAGGCTTCAAACTAAATTATATTTCAGTGATTTTTATCGTGATTGGTGGAAACAAGTATCAACAGTAGTAAAAGCTTCAGATGTTGAAGAATATGTTGGCAATGAAATATATAATTCAAACTATACCTTTCTTGACGATGTAACAATTGGCCCTGATGATTACGTGCGTGTTGGAAAAGTAGTTAATGGCATTGAAAGCACAACCGATAGCAGATGGCAATACCGTGTGTATGGCGTGCAAGAAAAATATATTCAACAATATGGCAAACACACATTTGAAGCTGCAGTAAAATGGCATAAAGAATACTACAACGATGTTGTTATTAATGGCGACTCATCCAAATGGGCGCGCAGCGGTCGTTTAACACGTGATGATGTATACAATTTGAACGCAATTTCAATATACGCAAAAAATAATTTCGAATTTAAAAAATTGTCGGTTATACCTATTGTGCGTTATGAAACAATCATGTTAAATAAAGTAAACGTATTAGCAAATGCAACCAATACAAGTGCAAATGCCACAGACTTTAATATGATTGAAAACAGTTTTGATGAATTTACGCCCGGCATCAATATTATTTACAGAGATATTAAAATAATGCAATCATCACTTGAAATATATGGTGGTGTTTATAAAGGTTTTTCATCTCCAACAACTGCAATTGCATTTAACGAAGTTACCAATGGAGAAGTGTTACCTGCAATTGATATCGCAAATTTAGATCCTGAAATTAGTTTTAATCAAGAAGTTGGTGTTAGGATGGTTCACGACAAGCAATTGTTTAACACACAACTTTCTGTTTTCAACACATTCATCTCCAATTATTATTCTCCGGCTCGTTCACAAGCATTTCAAACATTGGGAACAGTAACGATGAACGGCTTAGAAATTGCATTAAATATTGACCCGTTAAAACTCACTAAATCTACAACCCAATCGCTTTCAATAGGTGTTGCCGCAACATTTATGCAATCAGCAATTACAGGAGGTTCATTTATTGACAATGATTTATTTGCCTCAACAATATTTCATACTGATGCAACAAAGGCGGAGTTAATTGATAAAATAAATGCAAACAGAGATGCCTACACTATTTATAGTGGTGCAGATATAATTACCACCGAGGTATTAACAGTAGATGACTTTGCATCATTTACAAAATTAAAAGTTGAACTTGGTGAGGATGGCGTATCCGGATTTGAAGTACCTTATGTTCCACATTTCATATTAAATACTGCCGTTAATTACAATTACAAAAACATTGGTGTTGCAGTTAATTACAATTATGTTAGCGCCCAATACACCGAGTATTTAAATTTTGAAAACGAAACTGCCGATGGTGGTATCGGCAAATTAGATGCTTATGGTGTTGTTGATGTAAATCTAGAATATAATTTGCCAATTAAAAATCATCTTAAATCAGCAACCGTTTTCGTTGCCGGGAAAAACATTACCAACGAAATTTATAAAGCAAGCCGACTAAATCGCGCAACAGGTGGGATATTTCCTGCCGGGTTTAGACAAATTAATGGGGGATTGAGGTTGAATTTTTGATGAGATAACAGATGTGCAAATGCACCAATTAAACAGCCGAGCAGCAATCCGTCAAAAATCAAAATTATTCCTCCGTAGTCTCCGCTTCTCCCTTTCTCCGCGAGAACCAAAAAGGAACGCTGATTAAACGGATTGAACGGATTTACACGGATTAGTTTTTGAGGTGGAATGATGGCTGTTCCATTTGCACATCGGTACATTTGCACATTGGTACATTTGTATTTGTATTTCCTCAAAACCCCGTATCTTCGTTAAAATTTTTATCATGAAAAAATCACATGGTTTATTGGCGCTTATCCCGCTTATGTTTATTTTATCAGGTTGTCCGGTTGGTATAACTTATCCGCTCGGGTTTCCCGGTACAGAAAAAATTGAAAAGGATTTAATCGGCACTTGGATTCAATCAGATACCGCATTAGAAGTAATTAAAATGAAAATAGAAAAACTGGATGACTTCTCTTATAAATTAACAGTTCTTGAACGCGGCACTTCATATATGGAAGAAACCGATGTTTTTAAAGGCTGGTGCACGGCAATCAACAAACAACAATTTGTTTATTTCCAAACGTTTGATGATGCCAACAGCGAGTATTATCATTATGCCTACAAATTCGATGGCAAAAAACTAATCACTTACGACATGAGTTTATTAGACGGCGGCACTGATGCAGTTACTTCAACCCAAACTTTCCGCGAACAAGTAACTACTTCCATGACAAAACCGGAATTTTTGTCGAGTGAAATCATTTGGAATAAAAATTAATACACCATAATAGTCAATTGGTTGACTTACAAGGGGTACTTATTGTAACTTTTTCAATAAGTACCCCTTACTTTGTTTGGTGATATGCCAAATAATTCACTTATTTGCATAGGCTTAGCCAATAAGGCATCACCGCAAAACAGCAAAATTATGACTCAACCTGCTATCAAAACCAACTACAGCGCACTTTCTACCCTAGTTACCGTTTTCTTTTTCTGGGGATTCATAGCTTCCGGAAATGGCGTTTTTATTCCGTTTTGTAAAAATTACTTCCACCTCGACCAGTTTCAGTCGCAGTTGATTGACTTTGCTTTTTACGGAGCCTATTACCTTGGTGCCCTAATATTATTTATAATGAGTGTAATTCGCAAAAGCGACTTAGTATCAGGTTGGGGATATAAGCGAAGTATCGTTTACGGGTTATTGTTTTCATGTTTAGGTTCAATTGCAATGATAGTATCTGTTAATTATGGCGGATTTAGTGGAATATTAATCAGCTTGTTTATTGTTGCTCTCGGATTTTCATTACAGCAAACTGCAGCGCAGCCATTTGCAATCACTTTAGGTGACCCTGCAACAGGAAATACACGTATTACATTAGGTGGTGCCGTTAACTCATTTGGAACTACCATCGGTCCAATTATTGTTGGCCTTGCATTATTTGGTGCTGTTTCACATACCGATGAAATGGTAAATGAACTTGAGCTTAATACGATTACACTATTATATTGCGGAATAGGTGCCTTGTTTATTATTAGTGCCATATTATTTTTCACTTCGAAAAAAGTGCCTGATGGAAAACTGGACGCACACGTTGAAAAAGCAAATCATGCACTTAGAACATTAGTAGGAATAACACTCGCACTTGTTGTAATTTTCTCAGTTGTATTCGGAAGTTACAAAACTACCGATGCAAAACAAGTCGAAGCAATGCGAACAGAATTGGCTGCAATTCCTGCAACCGATACACAAGCAATTGCTACACAAACAGCATTAATTCATGATTTAAATGCACCTATAGAAAACAACCGAATGATTTTACTCGCAAGTGCACTTGTTGTAATTGTTGGTGGATTATTATTTGCAAAATCGCGCGCCGCAAAAAATCAAGATGGATGGGGAGCATTGCATTATCCGCAATTAGTACTCGGCATGCTGGCAATTTTTACTTATGTTGGCGTTGAAGTTACTATTCAAAGTAATTTATCGGAATTATTAAAGCAAGATGCTTTTGGCGGATTTCACACTTCTGAAATAGCTCCCTACATATCTATTTATTGGGGAAGTTTAATGATAGGCCGTTGGGCCGGCTCAATTGCTGTATTCTCAGTTTATGGCATGCGTAAAAAATTATTAATGATTATAGTCCCAATTGTTGCCTTCGGGGTAATTATAGGTGTAAATACTTTAGCGGGACATGATATGAAACCATTGTATGCATATATTGTTTGTGTTGCTATTCAGATTGCCGCATTCTTTTATGGTAAAGATAAACCTGCAAGAACCTTATTTATATTTGCTGCATTAGGCGTAACTGCGATGCTCATTGGAATTTTAAGCACAGGCACTATTGCGATATTTGCTTTCTTAAGCGGAGGATTATTCTGCAGTATTATGTGGCCGAATATTTTTGCATTATCTGTTGCGGGTTTAGGAAAATATACCTCTCAAGGTTCAGCATTTTTAATTATGATGATTTTAGGCGGTGGTATCATCCCTCCTATTCAAGGTAAATTAGCGGATATTATCGGTATTCATCCTTCGTATTGGGTAACCGTTTTATGCTTTGGATATTTAGCATGGTTTGCACTTGCTGTATCAAAAATTTTGAACAAACAGGGAGTGGTTACAGGAGAAGCCGGAGGGCACTAAATGAGCTAATGTGCAGATGTACCAATGTACCGATGTACCAATTAAACAGCCAATGAACAGCCGGGCTGATGGGCTAATTAATACTCTAAACTAATCCGTGTAAATCCGTTTAATCCGTTAAATCCGCGTTCCTTTTTTCGCGCAACATGGTATTAAATGCATTTTGTTGCTGCGATATAAATAATAATTCGTTTATGTATTATTAATTTCGTAGTTAATTTGGCCTTATTTGTCTAAGGTGGAATGGTATTTAGCTAAAATGATAATGGATGGGTTAAAAACAACTTACCTTTGATGCAAATACTTATGTTATGAAAAAAATAGTCGCCTTTTGCTTGATTTTTATTGCTGCTAACAGCATCGGATTTAGCCAAGACATTACAGGTAAATGGATGGGGAAGTTAAATGTGGGCATGGAATTACAAGTAGTATTTAACATTACATCTGCCGAAGGCGTATATACATCAACATTAGACAGCCCAGATCAAAATGCATTTGGTATTCCAACTGCATCTACCACATTTGTAAATAATGAATTAACCATACAAATTCCTGCAATACAAGGCGCGTTTTATGGTACATACAATGCGATAACTAATTCCATCGATGGCAATTGGACGCAAGGCCCCGGCAGCTTACCATTAGTTTTAAATAAAGTTACTAGCGTTGAGCCCCTTAAAAAAAAGCAAGACCCTGTAAAACCATATTCATATAAGGAAGAAGAGATTACATTTCAAAATAAAAATGCCGATAGTGTTTTCCTTTCCGGCACAATTACAATTCCCGAAGGCAAAGGTCCGTTTAATGCTGTTGTATTAGTAACAGGAAGCGGACCTCAAGACAGGAATGAAAATCTTCTAGGAAATAATCCATTTTTAGTGCTGAGCGATTATATCACACGTAACAATATAATTGTTTTGCGTTACGATGATAGAGGCATTGCAAAATCGACCGGCGATTTTGGTGCGGCAACTTCTAAAGATTTTGCTGATGATGCCAACGCTGCGGTTAATTATTTAAAATCGA
>JANMLV010000149.1:0-1769 GCA_031372705.1 Bacteroidota bacterium
AGGTACACCCCTTAAATAAATATTTAAAAATAAATCATGACTTGTAATTTTTTAATAAAGTAGGAGTATGACCATGAATAAAAATTTCATTCCTGCAACTTGGACTTTGTTGTTTGTTCTCCTTGGTCAACGATTACTAATAAAATGTATTTTCTTTACCCTTACTTTTCCAGCTGAGAATCCTAAAGGTTTATGGGAATATTTACTAGCTATTATTAGTAGTCTTTTGGCTTTCGGAGCATTCGTAATTTATTTTCTTGTTTTAACTTGGATACGAGATCAGTTTTATAAAAAAAAATTGGGAGCAATTTCTATTTCTTTTAGTTTATTTATATTTACAATTATAATTTTTATATTTAATTATTTTCAGATTTTGTATCGTATTGAAGTAATAGTATTCAACCTCCTTTCTGTCATTTTTTTATTTGGATTTGAATATCCAAAGTCAGGAAAATAATATTAACTCTAATTATGACATAATTATTCACAACCCTTTCCTCCACACGATGACATTATTTGCAAATCGTAACAATCAAACTTTAGATCTAAAACAAAAAAATGAAAAAATTAGCTGAACTATTATTAGACTTGGAAGTGTACGAAATAAAAGGAACGTTTCATTTTAGTGTTAATGATGTTTTGCGGTCTGTATGTAATATACCCAAAAGGATTGATTACAGTGGTTTGTATGTTTTTTATTCTCAAAACAAGGAACTAATTTATGTTGGTATTTCTGGTAGACAAGGTTTAGATGGAAATTTGATCCACAGGCAAGATGGACTAAGAGGAAGATTTTTAACCGGCTTGCAATTTTGGGGCAGTAGAAGTAAAACGCTGTCCTTACAAATGATGTTGGAAGGTATTCCTAATTTAGAAATTCACTGGTATGTAACATATGGTGATTCCGCAACTGACATTCCTAGGCCAATTGAAAAAAGTATAATCCAATCGTTCAAAGTTGAACACAATGGAGTCAGACCTTTATGGAATAAAAAGGATTAATTTTATAATAGGAAACAAAATGAAATATTTGGATTTTAATAAAATAATAAATGACAGGAAAGCGATTCTTTATAAGCGATTGGAAGAACTTGATGGCTTGAAATCCATCTTGAAATTATCTGATCCAATTGATTTTACCATTTCAGACATTTCAAAATCGGTAAATGCAAGAAAGAAGGGAGAAAAAGTAGGTGTCCAACAATTGAACTTCTTAGAAAACATAGAAGGCCCAGTTGTATATATTTATGAAATAGTTGACAAAGGAATTAGTTTCGAATTACTTAAAAAACTAGAAACATTTCGTTCAAAGGAAAATATGGACGATGAGGGAAATGATTTACGAAGATCAACGGCTAAACTTCCAATTTCAACAAAAGACAACAACACTAATATTTTATATGTTGGTAGTGTTAAGAAATATATTCATTTAAGAACAAGACAGCATCTTGGATTAGGACATCCTCATACCTTTGCATTGCATTTGAAACACTGGGCTAATCAAAATTGGATGTTTAGATTTTATTATATGAAAATTGCTAATAAAGAAATTACCGCCGACATGGAAGCGGCATTGGCATTCGAATTAAATCCTTTAATTGGTAAAAGAGAAGAATAGCAACGAAACAAACACTATGACAATAACGCGTCAAGCCAGATAAGCATCATTGTTTCTTTGGATAAAAAAAACGAATGCAAACAAATTTGTTATTCAAAGTTGTACAACATTGCATAACAAACAAAAATCATTAAATTAATCAAATAAAATA
>JANMLV010000184.1:0-5090 GCA_031372705.1 Bacteroidota bacterium
AATTTTATAATACCAATGGTATTACAAGAACTATTATTAATTCGCCCGTTCTACAATAAAGAATGGATTTAATAAATTTTCTTTATTGTATTGCAAGTCTATTTCTTGTCCGTAAACTTTAACTCTGGCCCCTGCTTCAAGCACTAACGCGTGCCCTGCAGCAGTGTCCCACTCCATGGTTGGGCCTAATCGCGGATAAACATCTGCTTTACCTTCAGCTACCAAACAAAACTTTAGTGAACTACCTGCAGGCACAAAATTTACAGTTGCAAATTTGCTTTCAGTATCTTTTAAATAAGCATCAAATTCGGGTGAAGGATGCGAACGACTTCCAATTAAAGCTATTTCATCTTGCTTCGGCTCATTTACAAACAATTTAGTTTCAACACCATTTTCATCAATTTTAAATGCGCCTTTATTTTCAACTGCATAATACATTTGATTTTTTGCAGGAATACCAACAACACCTAAAACCGGTTTGCCATTGCGAATTAATGCAATGTTAACGGTAAACTCACCATTTTTTTTGATAAATTCTTTGGTGCCATCTAATGGATCAACTAACCAAAAATAATTCCAATCTTTACGATCCTCGTATGCTATTAATTTATTTTCTTCACTAATAATTGGTATTTGAGGATACTGATTTTTGAGGGCTGTAACAATAACTTCGTTTCCTGCTTTATCGGCTTTTGTTAATGGAGAATTATCACTTTTGTCGGTAACAGCGAAATCATCTGTATCATAAATTTGCATAATTTCTTTACCTGCTGCTTCTGCAATTGCAATAATTTTTTTAACGTCAATTTGATCTAACATTTCTTGTTGTTTTAAAAGTTGAATACATCGTTGTAATGCATTTTCCCAATTTGGGATATTAATATTTAAGGTTTCTATTGTTTTTGAGCAATCCATTACTGAATACTTTGGCCGTTGAGCCGGTGTTGGATACGCCGATGTTGGTATTGGATTTACTTTGCAATTTAATCCGTACTGTTGCATAATGGCTGTTGCAAATCCATGCCAAGAAGTAATACCGCTATTAGAGAAATGATAAATGCCGTATTCGATATTTGGCAATTTTTTTATAAACTCAAAAATTACCCATGCTAAATCATACGCGTAAGTTGGACAACCAATCTGGTCGTTTACTACACCGAGTTCTGTGCGTTCTTTGCCCAAGCGTAACATTGTTTTAACAAAGTTAGCGCCATAAAAACTGTATACCCAGCTCGTACGAATTAAAATTGTTTTTTTATTGAGCGACAATGCCCTGTATTCACCTTCCGCTTTTGTTTGTCCGTAAACAGAAATTGGATTTACTTCGGCATCAATTGGTATTGGGGTATTTGCATTACCATCAAAAACAAAATCGGTTGAAATATGGAAAAAAACAACATCAAGTTGCTGACAAGCATTTGCTAAATATTCGACACCGGTTACATTTATTTTAAATGCCAAGGTGTTATCAGCTTCGGCCTTATCAACTGCTGTATATGCAGCACAGTTTATACAAACATCAAATTTGCCATGCTTAAAAAACTGCAGCACAGCATTATTGTCTGTGATATCAAGTTCATCAACATCAACAAAAACATAGTTATGTTCAGGATGTTGCTTACTGATAACGCGCAATTCGCTCCCTAATTGACCATTTGAACCCGTAACAAGTATTTTCATAGATTATAATTTAAGGGATAATATTAAAAATTGAAATTGTTTTTAGCATTTTCGATATTAGGTAAATTAGCATCTTTTTCACTTACTAAAATTGCATCCGGATTAACCATCCAATCGATTCCGATAGCACTGTCGTTATACTTTATACCTGCATCTGCTTCTTTATTATAAAAATTATCACATTTATAAAAGAATTCCGCCGTTTCGCTCAGCACTACAAATCCATGTGCAAATCCTCTTGGGATATACAATTGCTTTTTATTTTTATCAGATAAAACAATACTAAAATGTTTTCCAAAAGTTGGTGAACCGGTTCTAATATCAACGGCAACATCCAATACTTCACCGCTGATGACACGCACCAATTTAGCTTGGGCGTGAGGATTTAACTGATAATGTAAACCTCTCAGCACGCCAAACGATGATTTACTTTGGTTGTCTTGCACGAAATTGGTGTTAATTCCCTTTTCGGCAAAGATCTTTTCATTAAATGATTCAAAAAAATAACCGCGAGCATCCTCGAAAACGGTTGGTTCAAAAACAAACAATCCCTGAATTGGTGTATCAATAAATGGCATCTTTAAATTATTTATGTTTTCTAAAACGGGTTATAATAATTTATTTTTTAATCTATCTTCTTTCAATAATTTTTGAACAGTAGCGTCGTGCATAGCCTCATAAAGTGCAGGCAATTGTGCTTGATTGTGAATATCTGTTCCCAAAAAATCAATCATATCATTAGCTGCTAGTTTTTTAGCAATCTTTTTCTGAATTTCTCCGTACCCACCTGTAAACGACCTTATATTAACTTGTAACATAACATCAGCATCAATTAGTTTTTGATACTCATCCAATTGCTGATTAGCAAACAAATAAGGATATCGCTCTACATGCGCCAATACCGGTTTAAAGCCTCTCAGATTTAATTCAAATATTGCTGATTCAAGCAATTTGCTGCGCGATGACATGCTCATTTCAATCAACACAAAATTATCCCCAAATGTTAGCAAAGGTTCTCCACTTTTAATGCGCTCAGGAAATTCATCATCAATATAATATTCTGCTGCTGCATGCAAATCAATTTTGCCCGAAGCATTTAATGCTTGATTAAGTGAATCTTCAACCTTAAGCACTTCGGAATAGACATTTTCATAAACATCTTTCATCACATGTGGTGTAGTAATGAATTTACTAAACCCTAACTTTTGCAAACCGGCAATCATAGCAAGTGAATCCGAAAATTGCGTCGCTCCATCGTCAACTCCCGGTAAAAGATGGGAGTGCATATCAGTCTGCAATGCCGAAAAATCGACAACTGGCTTTTTATTAAACAAATTGCTAAACAGCGACAACAACATAATTATCCGGCTGCATATTGGTTGTCATAATACTTTTTATAGTCACCACTGGTTACGTTATTCAGCCATGTTTCATTAGCAAGATACCAATCAACGGTTTTACTCAAGCCTTCTTCAAACTGTAACGAGGGTTGCCATCCGAGTTCTTTATTTAATTTACCGGCATCAATTGCATAACGCAAATCATGTCCCGCTCTATCGGTTACGTATGTAATTAATTTAACGGAAGTGCCCTGCTCGCGTCCTAGCTTTTCGTCCATAATTTTGCATAGCACGTGAATTAAATCAATATTTTTCCATTCATTAAATCCACCAATATTATAAGTTGCTCCAACTTTACCATTGTGTAAAATCGCATCAATAGCTCTTGCGTGGTCTTCAACCCACAACCAATCGCGCACATTTTCGCCTTTGCCGTAAACGGGAATTGATTTATTATTTTTAATGTTATTGATGGCCAACGGAATTAACTTCTCGGGAAATTGAAATGAGCCATAGTTATTGCTGCAATTAGATATAACAACAGGCAATTTATAGGTATCGTGGTAAGCTCTTACAAAATGATCGCTTGAAGCTTTGCTTGCAGAATAAGGACTATGCGGATCATAAGCTGTTGACTCGCTAAAAAAACCTTCCTCACCAAGACTGCCGTAAACTTCGTCGGTAGATACATGATAAAATAATTTACCATCATAGTTATCCTTCCAAATATTTCTGGCTGCGTTTAATAAATTGCAAGTGCCAACTACATTTGTCATTACAAATTCAATCGGATTTGCAATACTACGGTCAACATGACTCTCAGCTGCAAGGTGAATCACTTTTTCAAACTGATAATCTTGAAATAACTGTAACATGCTTTCTGCGTTCACAATATCTGCGCGCACAAATTCATAATTATCGGCATGTTCAATGTCACTTAAATTAGCCAAGTTACCGGCGTAAGTAAGTTTGTCTAAATTAACAATATGGTATTCAGGATATTTATTTACAAATAATCGAATAACATGTGAGCCAATAAATCCGGCTCCTCCGGTAATTAATATATTTTTTTTCATAGTTATAAGCTCCAATAATTTAAATGTGAAATTTTCTTTCTAAAAACACCTTTAATATCAATAAATAAACAGTCATTTGCTGCAATACTTAAAAAATAATCTTCATCTAATTGAATATATTCTTTATGCGGCACAGCCATAATAATTGCATCGTATTTTGTTCCATTTACTTTTGTTAACTTGAAACCATATTCAGCCTCGGCATCAGCTGCATTTGCTTTTGGATCAGTTACCTCAACATCAAGACCAAATGATTTCAACTCATTAACTAAATCGGCCACCTTCGAATTTCTGATATCGGTTACATTTTCTTTAAATGTTAAACCCATTACCAAAATTTTAGAATCTGTTAAATTTTTTCCGGCGGAAATAAGCTGTTGCATGCATCTTCTGGCGATATAAAACGCCATATTATCATTAATTTTTCTACCGCTCAAAATTACATATGGTTCGTAGCCTAATTCAATAGACTTATACGTTAAATAATATGGATCTACACCAATACAATGTCCGCCAACTAATCCCGGATAATATTTATGGAAGTTCCACTTAGTGCCTGCTGCTTCAATTACTTCATAAGTATTAACCTGCATGCGATCCATAATGATTGAGAATTCGTTCATCAAAGCGATATTTAAATCACGTTGTGTATTTTCCAAGATTTTCGCGGCTTCAGCCACCTTAATTGACGACGCATGGTATACACCCGGTTGCACCACATGTGCATACACTGTTCCTATTACGTGCAACGCTTCGCTGTCGGAGCCTGAAACTATTTTAACTACATTACTCAACGTATACTGTGTATCACCCGGATTTATGCGTTCGGGTGAATACCCTAATTTAAAATCAACATTTAATTTGAGTTGCGAAATTTGTTCAATTAATGGCAGACAAACTTCTTCTGTACATCCCGGAAAAACAGTAGATTCATAAACAATATAATCGCCTTTTTTAATCACACCGGCTACTAATTTTGTCGCCGCAATTAAAT
>JANMLV010000306.1:0-6982 GCA_031372705.1 Bacteroidota bacterium
GAAAAGGTGACGGATAAGGATGGTGCCATTATGACTGCGCGCATTGTTCGCGAGGAAGGCATTTGGGTTGGAAATAGCTCGGGGTCTGCGTTGCAGGGGCTCATTCAGTTGAAAGATAATTTTACGAAAGATGATGTGGTGGTGGTTGTTTTTGTTGACCATGGCACGCGTTATTTGGGTAAAATGTTTAATCCGGATTGGATGATGAAAATGGGGTATATCGACAAAACGGGTCTTACGGCTAAGGATTTAATTTCGAGTAATCAGAAGGGTGCGTTAATTAGTATTGAGTCGCACGCAACGGTGGCAACTGCCTTGCAGGTGATGATGCAAAATGATTTTTCGCAAATGCCGGTTACCGATGGTGGACGTATTGTGGGTGCTATAAATGAGAGCAATTTATATCAGCAAATTGTGGCGCATCCCGACATTAAAAATAAACATGTTGGTGAGGTGATGAGCGCGGCGTTTCCGTTCGTGGATATTTCGGCGCCGATTGATTCGCTGAGTGCCATGCTTACTTCCGATAATGCTGCGTTATTGGTGCGCGATTTTAAGGTTGACAAAACCTATATTATTACGCGTTACGATGTGATGAATGCCTTAACCAAATAAGCTTTTATGCTTGAGCCGAAAACGCCTTCGGGTATTGTTTCGCTGGTGCCTTCGCAAACCGAATTATTGGTGTATTTGGGGTTGGAGGATGCCATTTGCGGCATCACGAAATTTTGTGTGCATCCTGTTCATTTGCGCAAAACCAAACAAATTGTTGGCGGAACCAAAAACCTGCGGATGGAGGTGATTGAAGGGTTACAGCCGGCTTTGATTTTAGCGAATAAGGAAGAAAACGAGAAAACCGGCATTGAGGCGCTTGCAGCCAAATTTAAGGTTTGGGTAAGCGATATCAAAAATTGGAACGATGCTTTGGAGATGATTCTTTCGGTTGGCAACTTAACCGATACACAAGCTAAAGCGGAGCGATTAGTAGCGGATTTAAAGATGGAAAGAAGTCGCTTCGAAGCGGCTATTGCTAATAACAGCAAGACTTACAGCACATTATACCTAATTTGGCGCGACCCGTGGATGTCGGTGGGTAGCGATACATTTATTCACGAGATGATGGGAATTGCCGGATTTGAGAATTGTTGCGGTGACTTATCGCGATACCCGGTTTTGGACGATGCGGCTATTCAATCGCTGCGACCGGAGATAATCTTACTTAGTTCGGAGCCCTACCCTTTTACGGAAAAACATATAGCAGAGTTACAAAAACTGGCACCGCAAGCGCTTATTTTGTTGGCTGATGGGGAGCTATTCAGTTGGTACGGAAGCAGAATGTTGCAGGCTTTCAGCTATTTTGAGCGACTTCGGTCATTAATTTGACGAATACTTTAAAATTATACTAAGAATTTGAGGTCATAATTGCTATCTTTGCACCCTCAAATAACCCGACAAATTCATGGTTACCAACGATGTAAAACTGTTTTCCGGCACAACAAGTCGCTACTTAGGCGAAAAAGTAGCCGATTACTATGGACAACCACTTGGTAAAATGACCATTGAAAGGTTCAGTGATGGTGAGTTTCAGCCGAATATTCTGGAAAGTGTGCGCGGCAGTTATGTGTTCTTTATTCAGAGTACGATGTTTCCGTCGGATAACTTGATGGAATTGTTGTTGATGATTGATGCGGCGAAAAGAGCTTCGGCATCTTACATTACTGCGGTAATTCCTTATTTCGGACTTGCTCGTCAGGACCGCAAGGACAAACCGCGTGTTTCCATTGGTTCGAAATTGGTGGCTGAGTTGTTAACTGCAGCGGGTGCGAACAGGATTGTTACGATGGATTTACATGCTGATCAAATTCAGGGATTTTTTGATATTCCTGTGGATCACTTGAGTTCAACTGCCATTTATGTTCCTTATATTGAAGAAAACCTCGATTTAAAGGATGTTATTTTTGCATCTCCGGATGTGGGAAGCACGAAGCGCAATCGTAAATATGCCATGCATTTTAATACAGAATTAGTTATTTGCGATAAGTACCGCAAAAAAGCTAACGAAATAGCAGAAATGACTGTAATTGGCGATGTAACGGGCAAAGATGTTATCATGATTGATGACTTAGTTGACACCGGAAACACATTAGCCAACGCAGCCAACTTGATGAAGGCAAAAGGAGCAAAAACTGTTAGAGCATTTTGTACGCATCCGGTATTAAGTGGGAAGGCTTACGAAACAATTGAAAATTCGGCATTGGAAGAAGTGGTGGTAACAGACACTATTCCGCTGAAACGTGAGTCGGAAAAAATTCGCGTATTGAGTTCAGCAAAGTTATTTGCAAGAGCAATTCGCAATACCCACGAACACAGAAGTATTAGTTCATTATTTCTTAATAATTAAAATCAAAAATCAATTACAATGCAAACATTTGTATTAGAAGGAACACTGAGAAGTCATATCGGTCGCCGTGCATCGAAAGATTCACGCGCTACAGAAATGGTGCCTTGTGTACTCTATGGTGATGGCGAAAACGTTAATTTCGAAGTAGCCAAAACAGCGCTTAAAAATTTGGTGTACACACCAAACATTTACAAAGTGCTGGTTAAAGTTGATGGTAAAGAAGTAGAATCGTTAATGCGTGAAATTCAGTTTCACAAAGTAACGGATGAAATTTTACACATCGACTTCTTAAAATTAGAAGCTGCTAAAAAAATAACTTACGCAGTGCCTATTAAATTAGAAGGCCAATCTGTTGGAGTTAAAGGCGGTGGAAAACTTGTTCAACGCGTTAGAAAATTATCGGTGAGAGCGTTTCCTAAAGATCTAATCGACAAAATATCAATTGATATTACAGATCTTGATGTAAACAAAACCATTCGTATTGGTGATGTAAGCATTGCAAACGTGGAAGTGTTGGGTTCTAAAAGTATTCCAATTACTACAGTAGTTTCTCCTCGTGCATTGAAAGCTGCTGCTGATGCGGCTGCTGCTGCTGACGCTAAAGCTGCACCTGTTGCTGCTGCTCCGGAAGCTGCCAAGGAAGACAAGAAAGATTAATCTGAATTTTTTATTTAACGAAGCAATTTCTAATTTAGTAGATTATGAAATTGCTTCGTTTTTTATTTGGAAAAAAAACCAACGCGCAATCAACGGCGCTGCCTGATATGAAATATTTAATTGCGGGACTTGGAAATTTTGGTATCGACTATGTTTCTACGCGTCATAACATTGGTTTTGATGTTGTAGAAAAATTGGCTGCCGATAAAAATGTTTTATTTACCTCCGGTAGATATGCAGACACGGCTGAATTTAAATTTAAGGGCAAAACGTTCATCTTAATTAAACCTACTACTTATATGAATTTAAGTGGCAAGGCGCTTAAATATTGGATGGATAAAGAAAATATTCCGCTTGAAAATGTTGTTGTAATTACCGACGATTTAAACTTGCCGCTCGGCAAATTGCGCATCCGAAAAAATGGAAATGATGGCGGACATAACGGGTTAAAAAATATTAACGAAATACTGCAAACCAACGAATATAAACGTTTGCGATTTGGTGTCGGAAATAATTTCGAAACAGGAAGGCAAGTTGATTTTGTGTTAGGCAAATGGGATAAAACGGAGGCGCCGATAGTTGCAGAGAATGTTGGGCGTGCTGCGGAGGCTGTTACTTCTATAATAATGGAAGGGATAGAACGGGCGATGAATAGGTATAATTAATCATTTTTTGAAAAGGAACCTGCCTGACTCACGCCGGCAGGCAGGCGCTGGTTGAACGGATGAAACGGGTAAAAAACGGGTTTAATCTGTGCAAACCTGTTTAATCCGTTAAATCTGTGTTGCTTTTATTTGTGTGATAAATGCTAGTTCAATTTTACTCATCCTCACCTTCCAAATCAACACCCAAATTTTGTTCAATTTTGCTCAATCTTGTTCAATTCCTAAATCAATCATCCACCTTCTGTTTCTTCTCCATTTGATGAATCCCATCAGGTCTCACAAATTCTTGATTAAAAAAACGGAGCATCATGTTGTTGCATTGCATCGCGCTTTCTTTTAATACATTATGTGTAGTGCCCGGTAAAATACCTAAGTGCGCATTGGGAATAGTATTAAATATTTCAACGGTATGTTCTAATTTAACATAATCTTTATCGCCCGAAATAATTAATACGGGGCTATTAATATTTAATAATAATTCTGTTTCAATATCGGCGTGATGGGCGCGCAATTTTGCAATTAATAATTCATCTTTATATTCTTTTTTTCCTGCAGCAAGTGAATCTTTTAATGCGGTTATCGCATCGTTCCACAAAGCAATTGCAGCAGGTCTTACAGCCATGGTATCGGTGCGCAAGGCTGTGCCTGCTATGGTTAATTTTTTAACTTTTTCGGGATAGTTAATTGCTAATAATAATCCGATAATACCGCCATCGCCCCAGCCGATAATATTTACGGAGTCGATGTCCAACCCTTCTAATAATAGATAATAATCGTCGGCCATTAATTCGTAATTAATACTGTCTCTATTATTTAATGATTTACCTTGTCCCCGCGAATCGGCAACTATTACACGAAATTTTTTCGAAAAGAAATTGAGTTGGTTATTTAGCGATTCAACAGAACCACCATTGTCGTGAATAATTAAAACCGGTTCACCATCGCCATACGATTCATAATACATGTTCATGCCATTAACCGTATAATACAACCCTTCTTCGCGCTCAAAATTATTGGCACCCGGATTATTGTTGTTCATGCCGGTAATCGGCTTACCGTTGCCAAGTGTTTTTTGGGCAAAGGCCGATGTTATAGTGCAACAAATAATAATTAATACAATACTCAGTTTTTTCATACAATTGATATTCCGATTTAAAGATACGCCATTTTAAAATTACTTGATTTGCAACCTCAATTTTAATGCCCTTTAGTAACTTTGCACCACTATTATGAAAATATTTTGTGTAGGTCGCAATTACAGTGAGCATGCAAAGGAACTCAACAATGCCTTGCCGGAAGCTCCCGTTATTTTTATGAAACCCCCAACGGCCTTGCTGAAAGGGAAAGATTTTTACATGCCGGAATTTTCTACCGATATGCATTATGAATGTGAATTGGTTTACCGCATCTGCAAAACCGGCAAACATGTTGAACCTCAATTTGCGCATAAATATGTGGATGCGGTAACGGTTGGTATCGACTTCACTGCACGCGATGTGCAATCGAACCAAAAAAAGAAAGGCTTGCCTTGGGAAATTGCCAAAGCGTTTGACAATTCGGCGGTAATAGCTGATTTTGTTGGCTTGGGTGATATTGTTAACCCAGATGCCATACACTTTTCGATGGAAAAAAATGGCGTTTTGGTGCAAGATGGTCATGCCAATGAGATGATTTATCCTATTCATGAAGTAATCAGTTATTTATCTAAATTTTTTACGTTGCAGCAGGGCGATTTAATTTTCACGGGAACACCTGCGGGAGTTGGGCCTGTTGCCGTTGGCGATGTATTAACCGGTTATTTGGAAGGTGTGAAAAGATTTGAAATAAACATCAAATAAGCATCATCCCCTCCCGAATACTTTATAGCTTTGCACCCGAATAATGAACCAGAAGGAAACCCTAGAATTAATTGACAGTAAGATTTTGCTCGAAGCGTATCGGAAGATGTTTACGAGCAAAGTAATGAGCGATGTTTTCAACGAAAATCGACAAACTTGTGTTTTTGTTCACGCCAATTCCCGCGGCCACGAAGCTATTCAGCTCGCAATGGGCATGCAATTAAAAAAAACAGATTGGGCAAGTTTATATTATAGAGATGATTCAATATTAATGGGCATGGGCTGGGAACCGTCTCAAATTATGTTGCAGTTAATGGCGAAGCGCGATGACCCTTTCAGTGGTGGCAGAAATTATTATTGTCACCCGAGCTACAAGGGCAGCGATTACCCGCAAATGATACATCAATCCTCCGCAACCGGCATGCAGGCAATTCCTACAACCGGCGTGGCACAAGGGTTACAATATTTAGAACAACAAGGATTATTAGAATCTGCCAATCAACATCCATTGGTAGTTTGTTCCATTGGAGATAGTGCAATGACCGAAGGAGAAGTAGCTGAGGCACTTCAATTTGCTGTTTTAAAGCAATTACCTATTATTTATTTAGTGCAAGATAACGACTGGGGTATTTCTGTTTCGAAGGAAGAAGCACGCACTATGGATGCATTTGAATATGCTGCAGGCTTTAAAGGTTTGCGCCGACTGCGCGTTGATGGCAGCGATTTTGCCGAAAGTTGGCAATGTGTGCGCGATGCTATTGGATATGTGCGTATCAACAGAAAACCGGTGCTTATTCACGCGAAAGTGCCGTTATTAGGGCATCATACGAGTGGTGTCAGGATGGAAATGTATCGCACACCGGAAGATTTAGCCGAACATGCTAGTCGCGACCCATTGCCAAAACTCCGACAAACGCTTGCTTACACCGGAATTTCCGACCAAGAAATAGCAGCCATTGAAGCTGAAATAAATATTAAGGTTAGAGAAGATTTTAAAAGTGTTGTGGCATCGCCCGATCCCGATCCGGCCACGGTTGAATTGCATGAATTTGCACCTTCACCCATTACCGAAGAGCAAGGCACACGCGAACCCGTTGGCGTTGATCCTATTATGATGGTTGATGCTGTTTTATTCGGGATGGATGAGATATTAACTAAACATCCGGAAGCATTATTATATGGTCAAGATGTAGGTAGAAGATTAGGGGGTGTATTTCGCGAAGCAGCAACATTAGCTGTTAAGCATGGCGATCATCGCGTATTTAATACTGCCATTCAGGAAGCGTATTTGGTTGGCTCTACCATGGGCATGAGCGCTGTTGGCACAAAACCTATTGTTGAAATTCAATTTGCGGATTATATATGGACAGGCGTAAATCAGCTTGTTTCTGAATTATCGAAATCATATTATCTCACAAATG
>JANMLV010000316.1:0-16482 GCA_031372705.1 Bacteroidota bacterium
GTTAATACTGCGAATCGACTTGTCGCTTACTTCAATTGCAGCTACAGCCTCGTTGGTATCTACATTTCGGATATAAGCATTGCCATTTCCGGCACCAATAATAATGTGGTTTTCATTAATGCGTTTGATATCATAAATGGCCCCTCCGGGATAGGCAATTCCGGCAATTTCCTGCTTAAGTGTAATATCGTTAAAATGAACGCCACCGTGCAAATCGCCGGCAATAAGCAGGTTTTTATCTGCCATTAACAGCAATGAAAATACATTGGCCGGTACTTGCACTAAACCTTTTGCATTACCATCAATATCTAGATTCCATTCGGCCACAATGCCATCACCACCGCCACTAAGTATTGTGTTCGGGTGTAAACCTTGCTCCAAACAAAAAATCCCGGCGTTATGTCCGAGGTATTGCCTCACTTTTGTAACAGTAACTTGAGAAGGTAAAATCATGATTTCACAGCCGATTTGTGCAATTTAGGCACAAAGGTGCAAAATCAATGTTTGTTGAGCAGCGAAAAATATTAACAATAAACAATAGGTAATTAGGAACTAGATATCCCAAACATTGAGCTGATTGCGCACACTGTCCATCATTTTGAGTTCAGCTTCTTTCATTGCCATTTTCTCCTCATCGTTTTTATCGAGATGGGTGTCAGGATCCGGTGCCTTTTCTTGAATGATAATTTCCACCAATTTGCCCTTTAAATCCTTAGGTACATCTATGTGGATGCTATCTTGCTCGGCCTTTATAAATTGAAAGAATTTAAACATGTGTGTCAGTTTCGTTGGTGAAATTACACAAAAGGTTGCATCTGTGCAAATGTTTTTTTTTACGAGAAGTTAATTAAGTATACTTTCGTTGCCGAAATCGCTGTTTATATGGCCTTGGTGCTAAAAGAAAATTTGCTGAACTACGCTCGCTATGCAGTCTGGAAAATAGAGGAGGAGCCCGATTTCTACAGAGCTGGTCTCATTTTGAGCGAATGGGAAACTAATTACCTCAATAATATTACCCACCCCAAACGACAGTTAACTTGGCTGGCAAGTCGCTATTTACTCAAGCAATTAATGGATACCGACGTATTTGTTGAATTGCTTTTCGATGAACATGGAAAGCCATTTGTATCAAATTTCGATTTATATGTCAGCCTTTCTCACAGCAATGGCTATGCAGCCGCAATAATCTCTGAAAACTATGAAGTAGGTATTGATGTAGAGGAACCCCATCGCAAAATCGAAATCATTAAAAACAAATTCTTGAGCCCGGTTGAGCTCAAAAATATAGGTGATAAAAATGTTCGTCAAAATCTCCTTATATATTGGAGTGCCAAAGAGGTCATCTACAAAATTTACGGCAAACGCAAGCTCGAATTTAAAGACGACATGTATATCAAACCCTTCCTGCTAAAAGAACGTGGCGATATTGACGGCATGCTGATGAAAAATGGAGTTGTGGCAGATTATCATTTACACTATATGCTCAATAACGAATTTACATTAGTAGTTGGCGCAGAAAAGGAAGTGTCTATTATTAATACCTGAGTCACTAAAACTGCCATTGATTTTACTCAAACCCTGGTTACACGATGGCATAATATCCACCCAATAAGGAACATCAATAACTCCGATTCAACATCTGGAATAGCTTTTTTCATATGCTCAGCCGGGTCGCAGACCCGACCGGGACTGTGCAATGATTGTCATTATTACTATTTTGACATAAGTTGAAATATGATTTGGAAGAATGATATCACAGGTAGCGGAAACCTAGCCCTGTAGGGGCGACAGAATGGTAATACGCCAACCGGCAGACGAATCCCAAGCCCTGTAGGGGCGACAGTATGGTAGCAAGATGCCACAGGAACGCGAATCCCAGCCCTGTAGGGGCGACAGAATGGTAACATCCCAATCGGCAGACGAATCCCAAGCCCTTTAGGGGCGACACAATGGTAGCAAGATGCCCCGGGAACAAGAATCCAGCCCTGTAGGGGCGACAGTTTGATACAACTGTATGAACAAACAAAAAAAAGCCGACTTGCAAAAACAAATCGGCTTAAAATAAACTGTTATTAATTATTCAATAATTAAACTCTCGCTTGCTTGTAATCCACCGGCCACAACGTTTACAGAATAATATCCTGCAGACAGATCACCGGAATTCAGCGTTATTACATTAACACCTGCTACTAACACAATAGGCTGCATTACAACCACTTGACCAACAACATTGCTTATAGTAACCATTCCTTCGCCACCAACCGGCAAATTACAACGCAATTGCGCATTTCCGTTAGTAGGATTAGGATAAATGGTTACGGCAAAATCATCCACTTGCGTAATACTTTGAATCGTTCCATCATTTAAATTGATGTTATCGATATACAAATTGTTCTCATAGTCAGAAATCGTGTTAAACTTCACAAAAATCTGCTCACTGCCTAAATAGCTGCTGAGGACAATCGATTCATTTCTCCATTCGTCATCTTCAGGTTTAAAGCTGATAGTGTGAACCGGAGCCGTTTGCAAATCAGGATTAGCTTTTTTGTATACGCTTGTCCAAGAAGCGCCGCAATCATCACTCACTAATACTTCCAGTGTATCGGAAAACTCGCCGCTTGCGGTATAAAGTGCATAGGCTACATCAAATGTAAATTCGATTTCAGCTGCTCCGGTTAAATTGTAAGCAGGTAAAACAAACTCATCAACTGCGCCAATTGCGTTATTGTTGAAATGGTTGATATAAATGGAATAGGTGCCTATAGCAGCTGCAGTAGATGTTCTTTCCCAGCCTTCACCGCCATCGGGATTGTAAAGTGTATATCCGTCGTAAGGAAATCCACTCGCTTCAAAGCCTTCAGACAAAGGCAATGGGAGTGAAGATAGGTTCACTAGAAAATCAGTCTCAGTGGTATTATCGCTCATATCCGCATCAATAAATCCATTTGGATTGTCGAGTGTTGCTTCGAGCGTATGTTCGCCTTCCGCAACGGTAACAGCAGGCAATGAAACGGTTTCAACTGCTGTAGAAGCCAATGAACCTGTCCAGTTGAACGTAGATACAGCGCCGCCGTCGATGCTATAAATGATATCTAAAGACGTTAATATTTCTAATCCGTGATTTTTAATAGTTACTTGAGGATTTACCGTTAAATCGCAAACAGTTCCGCCGGGAAGCGATGCAATTGCTTGAGCATCATAAGGTTGTAATCCGCAGCCTTCAGAATTGGTAAGATTAAAACGTGAACCCCCAACTTCAAATAATGCCAACATACGCACTTTCTGACCTTCGGTGAAGATGTTCATACAGGCATCATCGCTGTAATCCATATAGTTCTGAAACATAATACCGGGTGAGGTTGCAGAGCAAACATCTGTTTTTGGGTAACCCGGACAGCCATAAGTTTCTACTTTTTGGTTTGGTGTATCATCAACCAAGTCGGAACCGGCGCAATTAGTATCATCGCCCCAAATATGGCGCAAGTTCAACCAGTGACCAACCTCGTGGGTTGCAGTTCTACCTAAGTGGTAGGGATATCCTGCCGGATTGTCGCCAACATGATTATAATGTGCTACTACACCGTCAGTTTCGTCGGGACCGCCCGGAAATTGCGCATATCCAAGCAAGCTGGCACCGAGGTTACATACCCAAAAATTGAGGTAACTATCTGCAGGCCAAGCATCTGCACCACCTTCTGATGCAAACTTAACGTCATCGTTAGTATTAAAAGAAGTTACATCGGTTTCATATCGGATTATGCCTGTTGTGATGTTGCCATTTGGGTCAATTTGAGCTAAGCAGAATTCTATGTTACAATCTGCTGCTACATCGCCAAATGCATCAGGAGTATCGGTAGTATCAGCATTTAACCTGCGAAAATCTGCATTTAAGATATCCAATTGTGACAGTAGTAAGGCATCTGCAATATTTTGACCGGCAGTTTTGTAAACCACGTGGAATACAACCGGAATTTTAATTACATCGCCACCACTTTTCATTCCTGAAAGTTTCTTTTCGGCAACTCTAGCAGTAAATGCTTCAATTTCGGCGCGTTTTGCGTCGTATAGCGGGTCTTTCGCCTTTAAAATGGCTTCGTGCTCAACGGTTGCGCAACGATTTGACTGGCTGTAAACTGAAGCGGTTGTTAGGATAGAGATAAACAACAATAAGTAGATTTTACGCATAGTTTTTTGAATTATGGCTTAAAGTTAATCGACTTAAGTGGTGATTACAATTTTGGCAAACTTTTGTTAACAAAGCCTAAACATTTTATTGTTTCGTTAAAAAATAGGGTGTGAAATAATTATTAGTATTGTTCAAACACTTGTTTAACAGGGTGTTATCACTTACATTACTTCAAAATTGACTATCTTTGCAACAGCATTGCTAATTCTCCCTGATATCCCGGTATCTGTCCTACCTGCATCTTTGGCGTTTAATTATGTGAGGCGACAGATTATATAAACGTTATAAATAATTGATATTCAACAAGAAATGAAGAATTTTTCAGAGATAGCACTTTCGCCTGAAGTGGCCGAAGCTATCGAAACAATGGGGTTTGTTACACCTACTCCAATCCAGGCTCAAGTTATACCTGCCATGTTAGAATCAGCTAAAGACTTAATCGCTTTAGCTCAAACCGGAACGGGTAAAACCGCTGCTTTTGGTATTCCGCTTATCGAGTTAATTGATAAAACTGCTAAGAAGCCTCAAGCGCTTATTCTTGCGCCAACACGCGAACTATGCGTTCAAATTGAGAAAGACCTAAAGGCGTTTTCAGCTCAAACAAAGCATTTTTATACAGTTGCCGTTTACGGTGGCGCTAATATTCGCTTACAAATTGACCAACTGCGCAAAGGTGTGCAGGTTGTAGTTGCAACTCCGGGTCGTTTAATCGATTTACTCGGTAGAAAAGCCGTTGATTTAACACATATCAAATATGTTGTGTTAGATGAAGCCGATGAGATGCTTAACATGGGTTTTCAGGAGGATATAGATGAAATTTTAGCTACTACACCTAAAGAAAAGGTTACATGGCTGTTTTCAGCAACAATGCCTCAAGAAATTAAGACCATTTCGAAGAAATACATGCGCCAGCCGCTTGAAATTTCTGCCGGAAATGTGAACCAAACTAATGCTAACATCGAACACCAGTATTACACTGTTCAACCGAGGAATAAGTATCCTGCATTAAAACGTATCTTGGATTACAATCCCGATATCTATGGTATCATTTTTTGTCGTACGAAAGCTGAAACACAAGATATTGCTGAGCGTTTGATAAAAGATGGTTACAATGCAGATAGTTTGCATGGCGATCTAAGCCAAATGCAACGCGATAAGGTAATGTTAGCCTTTAGAGAGAAAACATTGCAGATGTTAATTGCTACCGATGTGGCAGCCAGAGGTATCGACGTGGACAATCTTACTCACATCATCAACCTGCACTTACCGGATGATATCGATTTTTACACACACCGAAGCGGAAGAACTGCTAGAGCAGGTAAAACAGGTATCTCTATTGTATTGATTTCAGAAAAGGACCTTTATAGAATTAAGCAGCTGGAACGCAAGCTAAGCATGAAGTTTAAGCAAATGATGATTCCTACAGGAATTGAAGTTTGTGAAAAACAATTGCTAAGCCTTATTCATCGTGTGCATGAAGTGCCGGTTAATGAAGCAGAAATTGCGAAGTACATGCCGGTTATAGAAAAGGAGTTTGCCGATTTAACCAAAGATGACGTAATCAAGAAATTTGCATCTTTAGAATTCAACCGTTTCCTCAATTATTACCGCTTTGCTGAAGACCTCAACATTGGTGAACGCCGCGAAGTGCGTGAATATGCCAATAAAAAAGGCGATAGCGACTTGATGTTCATCAACCTAGGTAAAATGGATAATGTTGGTCCAAAAGATTTAGTGGAAATGATTAAACAAGTGGGAACTGTTAAAGCACATGAAATAGGCGATATCCGCTTGAAAGGAGCTTATTCGTTTTTTGAAGTGCCTACAAGTGTTAGTCAGCGCGTAGTGCAATCGTTTAACGGATTTGTTTTCCGTGGCAGGCGCGTGCGTGTTGAAATCCAAAACGAACGTCAAGAGTTTCCTAAAAAGAAAGCGCATAAAAGTAGCAGTCGCGAAATGAAGCCATATAAAGGCAAACGAAAGTAAATTCAACGCATTTTTATATCACGGCCCCCGAACAATGTTTGTTAAACCAACAGCATTTTCGGGGGCTGTTTAGTTGATAAACTGCCGATTTACTTATTGTCAACAATACAAAAACTCCCAACAGCACTGCAATACAAGTCAATCCAACAGCATTTTACAGGCTGAAAGTCTTGATACACTTAGTATATTATCCACATCAAAACCTTACCTACAATACTTATGATTCTACACATTGCATATATTCGCAACTTATTATTACTTAAAGAAAATGATACATCACAGTACTTGGCAATTGCCTTACGAAATAAATCCTGCTTATAAACAGCGCACAGCTTACTTCTGCATGGAGTTTGGTGTGCACCAGGCTTTGAAAATTTACAGCGGTGGACTTGGTTATTTAGCCGGAAGCCACATGCGTAGCGCTTACGAACTCAAGCAAAACCTTTTTGGTATTGGTATACTTTGGCGACACGGTTATTACGACCAAGTGCGCGACGACCATGGGTTTATGGCTGTTCAGTTCCAGAAAAAGCTATATAATTTCTTGCAACAGACTGATATTCAATTTACTATGCAAATTGATGGGAAGGATGTTTTAGTGAAAGTTTATTATTTGGCGCCGGATACCTTTGGCAGTGCTCCCTTGTTTTTATTGAGCACCGATTTCCCTGAAAATGAAGAGTATGCCCGCAATTACACGCATCGTTTGTATGATAAAGACCATGATGTGCGCATTGCACAGAACATGATTTTGGGTATTGGCGGCGCAAAAGTGGTTGAAATGCTCGGCGGCGTTGATAACTATCACATGAATGAAGGTCACGCTTTGGCGATGACGTTTTATCTTTTCAGTAAATTGAAAGATATAGATGAAGTGCGCAAACGTGTTGTATTTACAACCCACACACCTGAAAAGGCCGGAAACGAAGAGCATGACATCAATACGATGGATAAAATGGGATTCTTTAGTGGCGTGCCTTTAGACTTAATCAGGTTGATTACAAAAACGGAAGGTGATATGTTGGGTTACACGCCATCTGCCCTGTATATGGCTAAAATTGCCAACGGGGTGAGTAAATTGCACGGTGAAGTGAGCAAGGAAATGTGGAAAGACTACAATGGCACTTGCAATATTTTAAGTGTAACCAATGCGCAGCAGAAGAAGTTTTGGGCAGATAGAGAATTGAATCAGGCATATATTAATAGAGACGACAGTGCATTAATTACTGTAAAGAAAGAATTGAAACGCGAATTGTTTGAAGTAGTTGCCAATCAGACCGGAAAAATATTTGATCCGAATGTGCTTACAATTGTTTGGGCACGCAGGTTTGCTGAATACAAACGCGCAAATTTATTGTTCCGCAATAAGGAAAGGTTCTTTAATTTGGTTAACAATTCAAAGTATCCTGTTCAGGTAATTTGGGCGGGAAAACCGTATCCGTTCGACCATGGTGCAATCAATACCTTTAACGATATTATATCATTTACAATGGACAGACCGAATTTGGCTACTGTAACAGGTTATGAAATAGAATTGAGTTACTTGCTGAAACGCGGTGCCGACGTATGGTTAAATACACCACGCAGACCGCGCGAAGCTTCAGGAACATCGGGCATGACTGCTGCAATGAACGGCGCAGTTAACGTGAGTGTTTTAGATGGCTGGATTCCGGAGTTTTCGATACATGGTGAAAACAGTTTTGTTATTCCACCTGCCGACCATAACACAATGGACAACGTTAGTATCGATAACTACGATTTTGAGAATTTGATGTCGGTGCTTGAAAACGAGGTGGTGCCAACGTATTACGAAAACCGTGATAAATGGCAGCAAATTGTGAAAAAGAGCATGCACGATGTGTATCCTTATTTCGACAGCGATAGAATGGCAAACGAATATTACCAGAAGTTATATCAATTCAAATATAGTCCGGTTGATCAATTGCTGGACTCCGTTTTGAACAATAACGAGCAATAAAAAGAGCTTCTTAACCCAAATGCAGCAAGCGTTTGATAAAAATGCATATTAAATTTTTATCAAGTGTTTTGCTGCATTCTTTTTGCGGCTGACATAGCATCATCGGCCATCTTTTTAAAGGTAGCATGTACATCTGCCAGCATGGCTTCATCAAAAAAAGGGATGAGTTGTTCCCAGCTTGTAAAATCGGCTTCACGGAACTTATAGGTTTGTTCGAAAAACCCGGCTTCCACTTTTACCAAATATTTTTCGTTCCAGCTAAAAACGCTGATTTTGAATACCTTATGTGGGATGCTGCCTAAAATTCTCATTTCATTGGTAGTTTAGCAATCATAGCATCCAAAATTGGTGCTACGGCGGGACAAATTTCTGCGTTTTTAAGGGTAATGTCTGCTATTTGGTATAATTTCTTGCGATTGGTATGCGGATATTCGCGACAAGCTTGAGGTCGTACGGCGTAGATACTGCAGGCATTATCGGGCATGAGGAAAGGACAAGGCACGGTGTGCATCACCCAATCGTTATCTTCATCGAGGATAGCGTATGTAGAAATAAATTGCGATTGCGCAATTTTAAGATGTCCGGCAATCCGCGAAATATCCTTCTCCTTTAACAAAGGAGGATGTGTTTTACAGCAGTTGGCGCAATTTAAACACTGAGTATTGGCAAAAACCTCCTCATGGACAGTTTCAGCCAATACATCATCTGCCGACGATTTACGCCTGCGCAATAGTGCAAATAATTTCCCGTAACGAAGTTTTTGTTGCGAAGTCAGTTTACCGGGAGCCTGCATGTTTTAAATTAAAACGGCAGATCGTCCTCAGCTTCAGGCAATGGTGCCGGTTCAACAAAAGTGTTATTGCTAACCGGTTGACTGGTAGAGCCTGTAACTTTTTCCATTCTCCAAACATCAAGGTTAACAAAGTAACTGGTGCGACCTTCTTTTTCCCATTTGGAACCTTTGATATTAAAGGTAACTTTCACCTCATCACCAAGCTGGTAAGCATCTAACAGCGAGCATCTGTCCTGAATAAGTTGAAACTTAATCGTGTCAGTAAATACTCGGTCGCCGGTGCTTTCGCTCTTTTCAACAACAAATTCCCTCTTTTTGAAAGATGCTGAAACTTCCTGGGTTGGGAATATTTCTAGCATTTTACCTGTTAATTCGTAAGCCATTTCTCAATTTTTTTCAAAGATAAAATTTTATTTCTGAACTTGGAAATTTATGCCAATGTTAACTTAATGTAAAAGCAGCGTATCTCTAATGTAAATTTAATATGAACAAAATGCTAATCGTATGTTAATAAACAGTTATATTTGTGTTAAATAAAAAATACTACTATGATTAAATATATGATAGGCTTTATAATGCTCACTACATTTACACTATGTGCAAGTGCTGCAAACTCAACAAATACCCAATTTATCCAATTACCGGGTGAAATCACAGAAGTGGTTTATTATTATCCAAACGGAGCCATTATGCAAAAAGGGTATACCGAAAATGGTTTAAAAACGGGAGAGTGGATAACCTATTCGTTAACCGGAAAAATTACGGCCAAAGCTTATTACGATAATGGCAAAAAAGAAGGTAAATGGAAAGTTTATGATGCTGACGGCGATTTGGCTTATAAAATTCAATATCGCAACGATAAAAAAGTATGGGCACAGCAATATGATGATGAAGGCAACACCATTGCTTTTAATTATAAATAATGACCATTAAATTATTAGCTTAAATTAATTTAAGTTGATTGCAGGTATCCGCCTTTTGGCGGATATTTTTTTTACATTTGTTCCAAATAAGCACTTATGCGATTAGTAATTTCAGTTTTTGCATTTTTTATTGCTTCAACAGTTTTTGCGCAATTACCATCTGTAGATATATATTGCGGTAAATTGTCAACTGCCGAAGGTAAGTGGTCGCTAACAGATTTGAAGAATTTTACCCAACGACCGGGATATGATAACCAGCCTTCATTTTCGGCTGACGCTTCTACAATTTATTATGTATCCATTCAGGATACTTTTCAGTCGGATGTTTATGCATATACCATTGCAACGGGTTTAACAAAACAACTGACAAATACATTGGAAAGTGAATATTCGCCGGTAATGTTAGCTAACGGGAAAGGATTTACTGTTGTGCGTGTTGAGAAAGATTCAACTCAACGTATGTGGGCTTTTAAAGCCGATGGAAGCAAGCCAAAAGTATTTATTGAAAATGTGGATAGCATTGGCTATTACGGTTCTATTGATGATAAACGCTATGCTTGCTTTATGGTGACCGATACACCTACATTGGTAATTATAGATACTAAAAAGCAAAATCAAAAAATAATTGACAGCAATATTGGCAGATGTATAAAAATTATTCCGGGCGAACAGGCAATCAGCTATATTGTAAAATCGTCGGATAGAGAATGGATGGTAAAACGATTTGATTTAAATACCCAAACCAGTAGTTTAATTGCTGTAATTCCTCCGGTGAGCGAAGATTTTGTGTGGACTGCCAACGGCGAATTGTTAATGCCCCGCGACAATCAAATTTGGATGTATAATTACAAAGGTGATACTAAAAATTGGAGCAGAATAATAACGGTAAAAGAATTGAAAGGGAAAAAAATTTACCGCATGGCACTAGCTGCTGATGGTGTTAATTTTGCTTTTGTGGCAGATGAATAAATACAATGAAAGTAGTGCGATTAATTTTTTATTAATTGCAAATGCACCTGTTACCAATTTGTTGCGCGATAAAGGGTGTGTGCAATTTACAGATGCGTGTAATTACGTTGCTCAGTTAACCTACAAGCGCAATGTAAATAAAGAAAATCTTGTATGTATTATAGATGAACAATGTGGCACCTGCAGCACAAAACATGCTTTATTAAAAAGAATTGCTGAAGAACATGAGGGCACAGACATACAATTAATTATTGGAATTTTTTTAATGACGGCTCATAACACGCCAAAAATTGCGCCGGTGTTACAACAATTTGGGTTGTATGGTTTGCCTGAAGCGCATTGTTATTTAATGCATGAAAATAAAATATACGATTATACTTTTTCAAAGTCTACGTTGCAATTTCAGGATGATTTATTGCAGACAATTGTGTTGAAATCGGCGAGTGATATCTCTCGAAAACAAAAGATACATCAGGCATTTATCGGCGATTGGATTACAGATAATAATATCCAGTTTACTTATGAAGAAATTTGGGGAATTCGGGAAAGGTGTATTGAGATGTTGAGTGTGGATATTGCAGTTGAGTAAATTGTTATTAAATAATAAGCGTTTTGTATAATGTGTTTGTTTCCCGCAAAAGACACTAAAGAAACCCACGCGGAGGGCACAAAATTTATATTGTATAATATAAAAAAAGGCTAATTGTTTGCGCAATTAGCCTTTTAGTTTAAATTGTTTGTAGTTAATTAACAATAATTTGCTTCACAACAATTCCTTTATCGGTAATTATCTTAACTGTGTAAATACCGGAAGTTACATTTTGCAAATTCAATTGAGTTGTATTTGAAAAAACAGTTTCTGCTATTTCGATTTTTTGACCTGCCACATTAAATAATTCTATGTATTCAATATTCAGTAATTGGTCTGCAATTATGGTTAAAACATCTGTTACCGGATTAGGGTAGCAAGAAACGAATTGATTATAATAGTTATTAGCTATGCTTTCAAATTGTAAATAAATTTCTTCGCTTATTGTTGTGCAGCCCTCATCGCTTGTTACTTCAACGTAGAAATCTCCATTATAAACATCAGGTAAAAACTCGTAGGCAAATAAAGTGTCGTTTGTTGCCCCTACTATTAAAGCGCCGTTACAATACCATTGATAGGTGCCTCCGCCGGTTGCTACCACTACAGTCCAATCAATTTCAGTAATTGTTACTACCGGATACGGATAAACGAACACTGTAACAGTATCGGTGCCAGTGCAACCATCTGCATCAGTTCCAAAAACAATATATGTTGTAGTTGTTTCAGGTGATGCGTAAGGTTCTGCAATTGCAGCATCTGATAATCCGATTGCAGGTGTCCAGCTGTAAGTTAATGCACCTGTGCCTTTGAGTTGAACGCTGTCGCCAATGCAAATTTCACCATCTTGTCCGCCACCAACTGCAATAAAACAAGGTTCCACGGCTCCAAAACAACAATTTCCGCCATCACTCATATTGTAGGTTCCTGAATATGCACCGTACTGATAATATGAAGACCTGATTTCACCGTCGAGATTACTTAAAAAATAATCAGTTGCCTGGTCTACCGTATTGCATCCACCCGGCACAAATGTACTGTCGCATTCATACGCACAAATCATATAGCCATAACCATCTACATCAAATAGTGTAACAGGAGGGAAATTTAATATCGTAACTATTCCTGCGTCAACACCTGTAACACTCGTTGTATAATCGGCATTGTAACCGGCATATAATACTTCCACAACATTGCTGCTGTAAGCACCTGTTATAGTTACATGAAAATCGGCATAAGAACACAAACCGATGCGCAAATTGGGAATGTTTTCATCGATATTTATGGTGAAATCGCCACCGTCGTAGTTTGAATAAATGAGGATGTTACCTGAGGGGTTACAAATGTCTTGCGCCTGCAAAGTTTGCTGCGCTGCAAGCAAAAGGAGAATTGTAAAAATTTGTAAATGTTTTTTCATTGTATGTGAATTTTAGGTTAAAAGTAACGAATGAATAAAAGTAAACATTTAAAAACCATGTTTATTTACAAAAAAGGATAAAACGTAATGATTAATTAGCGATAAATTAATTTTGGCCAATAATCACCGTTTTTCAATATTGAACTTTTCGATTGTAATTTCTCCACCCATTTACATTTCTTTTACACTATAAAACCCTTACCCCAATGGGAGGTCTTTACATTTGTGGAGAGTCGTGACCAAGAAGATGAATATGCGCATAAACACACCAATTTTTAAATTTTTACTCACTTTTTTACTGCTTGCCCTCTTTAACATTCCAGAGGCGGAAGCACACGTGAAATGGTTTACCGACGGCAGTTACGCGGATCGCCCGCTTAGGTTGGGTGAGATTATGGAAGGCCGTTTTTTTTATACTTTGTTTATTGTTACCCTGGTAACTGTGGTTTTTGGGGTTTGGCTGGATAGCAAAATTTCGAAAGCAGGCTGGTATTTGCGTGTTGACGGTTGGCTCGAAAACAGGAAAAATTATGCAACAATTGTGTTGCGCGTAGCCGCAGCTATGGTACTGATACTTTCATGGCAAAGTAATGCAATGATAGTTCCTACTATTCCCGTGCCCGAAAAGTTTCAATGGTTGGGTTGGTTTCAATTTGTAATGGCCTTTTGTTTGCTGATTCCGCGATTAGTCCCAATAGGCGGTATAGGAATGATTTTAATTTGGGTAATCGGTAATATTACCCTGCATCCTTTCCACATGCTCGATTATTTAATGTTTGCCGGAATTGGCGTATACCTTGTGTTTGCGACTATTAAGGATGGCAAGTTTAAAGATGTTGGCCTCGTTTTATTATACATTACAGTAGGTTTTTCGCTTTGTTGGGTGGCACTCGAGAAATTTGTGTATCCGAACTGGAGTCTTTTTCTTATTAAAGAACACCCAAACTTGGCAATGGGCTTAAATTTCGATTTCTTTTTAAAATCGGTTGGTTTTGTTGAGTTCGGACTCGGGTTTTTATTGCTGGTTTGTTTGCTGCAACGACCGCTGGCTATCATTATTACTATTGTTTTCTTTATAACATCATCGGTTTTTGGTAAAACTGAAATTATTGGTCATACACTCATTCACGGTGCATTAATTGTATTCTTGTTGGAAGGTCCGGGTAAATTTTATCTGCGGCTGCGCGATAGATTTAAGAATGTATTTAAAAGGATGTCGTTTACAGTGGTGAATTTTGTGCTCCTATTTTCACTTATGGTTGTAGTTTATTCCGGTTTGGCTGAAAATAAATATGAAAAGAAGATGGAGTTTATGGCCAAAAAGCCTGAAAACCAGAAAGGTCAAATTGAGCTCGCAGGGTATCCAAAAGGAGAGTTGCCGGGGGTTTGGATGGATATTAATCCTGACCTGAAAGATGGGTATAACATCCATTTTGTTACCACCAACTTCAAATTTGCGCCCGAAAAAATCAGCTCTATGCACGTGATGGGTGAGGGCAACATCAACCTTTATATCAACGGCGAAAAAGTTGCCCGCGTTTACAGCGAATGGTTTCATATTAACCTCGAACCTGGCACTTACGAAATAATGGCTACACTTAACTCTAACGAGCTCAGCGAATACTGTATTCGAGGTAAACCTATTTCGGCAACCGAGATACTGGATGTGGAATAACAAATTGTTACACCTGTGTTAACAATCAATGCCTGTTTTTAAACGCGGTTTGCTACTTTTGTCCTTATGACTGAAGTTGACATATTCATACCTTGTTTTATCGACCAATTATTTCCTGAAACAGGATTTAACATGGTTAAGGTGCTCGAAAAAGCAGGCTGCAAGGTGCATTATAATCCAAATCAAACATGCTGCGGCCAACCTGCTTTTAACGCGGGTTATTGGAAAGAAATGGAAGATGTTGGGAAGAAATTTTTGGCTGATTTCGCCAATTCCGACCGCTATGTTGTTGGTCCTTCGGGTTCATGTGTGGGGTTTGTAAGGAACTTTTATGGCAATTTATACGCTAATACACCTGTTCATAACTATCATAAAAACCTAAAAAAGAACTTGTTTGAATTTAGTGAGTTTATGGTGGATGTTTTGAAGGTAGATAATCTTGGCGGAAAATTAAATGCTAAAATTACCTACCACGATGCTTGTGGCGCATTAAGAGAATGCAAAGTAAAAGAGGCACCAAGAAGATTATTAAATAATATTGAAGGTATAGAAATTGTGGAGATGGAAAATGCGGAAACTTGTTGCGGATTTGGTGGCACTTTTGCGGTAAAATTTGAATCGATTTCATCAGGAATGGCCGATTCTAAAGTTAACGATGCCATTGCAACCGGAGCAGAATATATCGTATCAACCGACTACTCATGTTTAATGCATTTGCAAGCTTATATCGAAAAACAACAGAAGCCGATAAAGGTGATGCATATTGCAGATTTACTGGCACAAAGCATAGCATAATTTGCTGATTTAATCAGTTTTTTGCTGTCTTAAATTTTGAAATGGGAGCATATGGAAGGATTTGAATTAATTGAATCGCAAATTCGAAAGTATCAGGCTAACGGCTTGAAACTTTTTACGGGCTCTTCGTTTCAAACGCATAGTACCGTCTTATTGCATATTATTTCTCGCATCGATAAATCCATCCCCGTATATTTTTTAAATACCGGATTTCATTTTCCTGAAACTATGATGTATAAGGAACAAATTTCTACTTTGTTCGGATTAAATACTATCGATGTAAAATCGACAACACCTAAAAATATGCAAGTAGATGACAATGGCAGATTCCTATTTACATCTGACCCTGATTATTGTTGCTATATTAATAAAATTCAACCGCTTGAACCGGCTTTAAATGCATTTGATGTTTGGATTAATGGTGTGCGTGCCGACCAGAATGCCAATCGCGCAGCGTTTAAAACAGAAGAAAAAACAAATCATCGCGCATTTAGATATCACCCGATGTTGAATTGGACAAACCAAATGATTTATGCATATATCCGAGAATTTAATATTCCAAAACATCCATTAGATGAAAAAGGATATATGAGCATTGGTTGTGAACCCTGCACACGTAAAATCAGCATCGAAATGATGACCGATGAGCGTCAGGCACGATGGTATGGCATGAATAAAACAGAATGCGGTTTACACACAGAATTAATTAAACAATGAAAATTTTAATTACCGGAGGAGCCGGATATATAGGGTTTGCGCTTGCAAGTGTTTTGGCAGAAAATGACTCGGTCGATCAAATTGTGTTATATGATAATTTGAGTCGTCACAATGAAAATATCTTTTTTGGTCCACCCACAGGAAAAGGTAAATTCCGTTGGATAAAGGGCGATATTTTAGATGCCAGAAAATTAAATAACGCGCTGAAAGGAATAGATGTTGTTTATCATTTAGCAGCAAAAGTAATTACGCCATTTGCCAATCAAGACCCTCATTTTTTCGAACAAATAAATCATTGGGGCACTTCCGAATTAGTAGAAGCGGCAGAAAAAAATAATATACAACATCTAATTTATTTAAGCAGTGCATCTGTTTACGATAGAATTAGTGAACCGGCAACAGAACAAACTATTCCTAATCCAAATACGTATTATGGTATTTCAAAATTAAGAGGAGA
>JANMLV010000011.1:0-2167 GCA_031372705.1 Bacteroidota bacterium
TGACTCGTCCTGAAAAAAGTTTACACATTTATACTAAAAATCCTACCACAAGTTTACACATTAAATTTAATCCTGAAATAGGTTTACATTATTATTTTACTTTTGTATTTCCGAACAAAGCGGAAGTGAGCAATGCTGAGGAGCAACTCACCAGGAATTACTTCGGTGGCTGACGAATTTTATCGTTATCAAAGACCAATCTGGAAAGGTTGGTTTTTTTTTAATAAAATTCAGAAGCCCTTTATGCCTCTTAAAACCTACACCATGGTTACCTCCTTTTCTTTTTTTAAGTGCCAATAATTTTTCCATCGTTTCTTTAATTCGCCTGATCTCAGATGCGCCTCTGCTGGTTTTAGATTATTGATACTGCCGTGTGGTCTGAGATGGTTGTATGTGCTACAAGCTATTGCAACTTCTCTTTGAGCTATTTGAAAATTTGAAAAAACTTCTTCTAACAGTTCGCCTTTTAATATGCCGTTTACCCTTTCTGCAATTGCATTTTCAAGAGGGTCTCCATTTTCTGTCATGCTAATTTTTATCTTTTTTTGCTTCAATATTTTAACATAAGCATCGCAGCAGTATTGCACTCCGCGGTCGCTGTGATGAATTAATCCAGTTATATTAGGATTTGATTGCAAGGCCATTTTTAGTGCGTGTAAAGGCCCTTTTGCTGTTAAATCTTTACTCAAGTAAAAGCCAACTATTTTACGGCTGTAAGCATCAGTTATCAAACTTAAATAGGCAAAGCTGTTCGGTAAATGAATATAGGTTATATCACTTACCCAGAGTTGATTGGGAGCTACCGGTATAAAATCCCGAATGATGTTTGGATATTTTTTAAAACGATGTTTTGAAAGGGTGGTTATGCAACCTCTTCGCTTACGTTTAGTTACCAATAAACCACGTTCTGAAAGTAACTCAAACATCGCATCTCTGCCTATTTGAAAATGATGTGCTGCTAAAAAATATTGCATCTCATCAAGAAGTTTTCTTGTGCCAATACGCTTCTGATGCTTGCGATAACGCAATACTTCATCAATGATAATATCTGATTCATAAGCTTTCTGCTGAATGTATTTTATGCCTTGATAGTAGGATTGCCTACTATAACCAAGTAGCAAACAAAGTTCGTTTACACAACGGGGCTCACTTTGTTCAACTGTTTCTACTGCTTGGTGCCAGACTTTTTTCTAATATCAATTTTCAACTGCTCTTCTGCAATATCTATCATTGTATTAAGTAGTTTGTTATGAAGTTGAGCCTTGCGAAGCTCTCGCTGCAATTGCTTTACTTCATTAGAAAGCGAAGGCTCTTCTATTTGTGATTTCTTGGGCTTTAGTATTTTATTTCGTGTTTTGCCTTGATATTTCATAACCCACGAATGTACTATTCTAAAATCAACTCCATACTTAATTCCAATTTTTCTGTAAGTGGAAGTACCTGTTAAATATTCTGCTATTATTGATTCTTTATCAATTGTTTTTTTATCCATTTTGTTTACATTTTACTGTAAACCTATTTCAGGACGAGACATCGTTTATGAAAGGCTTTTATTAAAATCTGTCCAAGCCAAGTGTTAGTCATTTTTGGCAAAAGTCGTTTGAAAAACTCTTGAATTTTACTTTTCGGTTGAACATACTCTGTCGTAATTTGAAGGCAAATTGTTCGTATGTTTTCAAATGTCTCTGCTCTTTCGTCAAGTGTCTTAATGAGTGCTAAAAAGTATGAACTAAAATCAAGTCGTCTGTCAATTGGGTTTTTGGAAGTTTTTGCAAATGTTGTGTCTGACGAAATAGCATTGTAATGTCTGTCTGTTTCGGCAATGATATTGTCGAAGTCGCTTGGATAATTTTCTTTTACAAATTGTCTAAAATATTTTCGGTAATCGTCCATTTGTCACTTTACAATTTGTCTGGTGTCGGTTTTTAGAGTTGCCACTAACGAAAAGGGCTTGTGGTCAGGTGGGGGATTTGAAACTCGTCCGCCCGAACGGCTGCCGATATAAATTACTGATTTTCAATTACTTACAAATATTCAATAGGTTTCCTTCCGCTGAAACAAAAGTATAATAAAGTTACTAATGTTCAATAAATTCCGTCAGCCCCCACTTGCCACAAACCCATGTTGGCGGTAGGCATATTCAGTCGAGTAAGTGTCTATTTGAGAT
>JANMLV010000032.1:0-29790 GCA_031372705.1 Bacteroidota bacterium
ACCGGCAGATTAATTATTACCGGTGAAGGCAGGTTGCAATTAAATAATGTTTTTAATGCGGGGGAGTTATTTAATTTCCATTTTTCAAAATTGGAGAGCACTTCAAAACAATTGGAAACGGCTTTAACTTATCCCTATTTACCCGGGTTGCCGCTTGGCTTAGAAGGCTCATTCAGCTTGTATCTTAAAGATTCCACCTTTTTAGAGAGAATTGCTGCAACAGGAATAATGTACCAATTTATTGGCAATAATTATATCAAAGCCATAGCTCGATTTTATAATTCAGCTGTATTAAAAGTAGACACGGCATTTATATTAAATAATCTTGCTTTACCTGCTGCTCTCGACTTAAATGAGCGAGCATATGGACTTGAATGGAATTTCGAAAAATTAGATTACAGATTCAATCCGAGAAAAGGATATGCAATTAATATTGGTGCAACAATAGGTACTAAAGTAATAACTCAAAATGCAACAATAACATCATTATTGGACCCGATAAATCCCGAGTTTGATTTTTCAACTTTATATGATTCAATTGATACTCGCACTGTTTCGATAAAATATCAGTACCAGGTAAGCAAGTATTTTTCATTGATAAAAAGCACTACATTCCTTTTGCGCGCAAAAGGTGCCGGATTAATAAATGATTTTATTTTACAAAATGAACTTTATCGTATTGGAGGTAATGCAATTTTGAGGGGTTTTGATGAACAAAGTATCACTGTTTCGCAATACCATATCCTTACGGCTGAATTCCGCTATCTGCTGTCTCAGAATGCTTTCGCCGCTTTGTTTTTTGATGGAGCGTATGTAGAAAATGCATCTGCTAACCTTTTAACCCGCGATTTGCCGTATGGTTTTGGCGCAGCCGTTAATTTTGAAACAAAAGCAGGTATCTTTGGGCTCACATATGCCTTGGGAAGCCAAAAACAAAATCCTATAGCTTTTAAAAACACCAAAATTCATTTTGGATACGTCAACTATTTTTAAGTGAAACTGCAATTTATCATCATACTGCTTTGCCTTACAACCGGTCTTTCACTTAAGGGCCAGCAAGATAGTATTGAGTTGACAAATGATACTGTTAACACATTTGTAGGTCCTATTGAGACACCATTTATCAAATTAGTAACTGCGCCGGTGTTTCCGGTTGACACACAAGCTGTTTTGAAACAGTTAGATTTTGAAATCATTAATTACGACAGCCTATTTAGTGTCTCAAACGAAATTAGCGTCATTCAACAACCATCATCCAAGCATGTTACAGCCCGCGATTTTATACTTCCAATATTTTTATTGGCAATGCTGGCTTATGTTACTTGGCTTAGATATGTTTTTGCCAAAGAATTGGGTGAAAACATCACTGTGCTGTTAAATAGTAACCTAGGGCAGCAAATCTATAGAGACAGAGAGTTTTCGGCGAATATTTTTAAATTGCTCACTTTCGTGAATTTTGCGTTTAGTGCCGGAGTTTTTATGTTTTTGTTGGCAAGATTGAATAACGTGCCAATGCCATTTCAAAATGCTGCATTTAATATTGCTGTGGCAATTGCCGGTGTAGCTTTACTTTATTTGCTCAAAGGATTGCTGTATCGCATTATCGGCGTAAGTTTCAAGCTTACAAACGCCCTCCAGTTTTACCGCTTTAACTCCCTTGTAATTTATCATCTTTTAGGTATAGGCATGTTGCCATTGATAATCCTCGGGGCTTTTGCCGAGGCTCCGGTAAATGAATGGGCAATTATTGGAACGCTGATTTTGCTTGGTTTAGCAATGTTAATTCGCATCGTTAAAGGCTTTGCGGCTTTGAGGTTAGTTAGTAGGTTTCATTTGATGTATTTTTTGCTGTATATTTGCGGCCTCGAAATAGCCCCCATTTTAATAGCCATAAAGGTTTTTTTGATGTGGGATTAAAGGTAGAGCATAAAATTTGCCGATGAACAGCAACCAACAATCTTTAGTAAAACCTATAAAGTCAATATTAATTTCGCAGCCCAAGCCTCCGGAAGTTCCAAAATCACCGTACCAAGAGTTGGCAGAGAAATATAAAATAAAGATTGAATTTCGTCATTTTATTAAAGTTCGCGGCCTTTCAGCAAAGGAGTTTAGAAAACAACGCGTTAATATCCTCGATTTTTCAGCTGTTATTTTTACCAGTCGTAATGCAATTGATCACTTCTTTAGAATTTGTGATGAACTAAGAATCAGAATGCCGGAAATGACAAAATATTTTTGCGTTACCGAAGCCATTGCAGTTTATCTCCAAAAATATATCCAATATCGCAAGCGAAAAGTGTTTTATGGCTCAGGAAAAGAATCTGAACTGTTCGACTTGCTGAAAAAGCATATTGCCGAAAAATTTATATTTCCTTGCACAGTTAATCATAAAGATGCTTATACAGAATTCTTAAAAACAAATAAAGCTGAATTTGCTGAGGCTATGATGTACGAGACGGTTGCAGCAGATTTGAGCGATATGAACGGTATTATTAATGCCGATATGATTGTACTGTTTACACCAACAGGAGTAGCAAGTTTATTTCAAAATTTCCCAAATTTTGAACAAGGTGATGTGCGTATCGGTTGCATGGGTAGTTCTACATTAAAAGCAATGGAAGAACATCATCTGCGCGTAGATGTTAAAGCACCAACACCTGAATCACCATCTATTATTATGGCAATCGACAACTATTTAGCTAAAGTGAATAAAAAGAAATAATTTATTTCAATTTATTTTTAAGTTAAGTTTTTGGTTAATTCCATTTTTTCTATCTGAACTACTAATGTGAATTTACGTTATTCATCTGTAATATTAATGCTATGAAAAACCTGAAACCAAATCACCTTATTCATGAGTCTTCACCTTATTTATTGCAACATGCTTATAATCCGGTAGAGTGGTTTTCTTGGGGTGATGATGCTTTTGAAAAAGCAAGGAAGGAAGACAAACCAATTTTAGTGTCAATTGGATATGCAGCTTGCCATTGGTGTCATGTAATGGAGCACGAAAGTTTTGAAGATGAAGCAACTGCCAAGTTTATGAACACTTATTTTGTAAACATAAAAGTTGATCGCGAAGAACGACCCGACGTTGACCATATTTATATGAATGCTTGCCAATTGCTCACAGGAGCGGGCGGTTGGCCATTAAATGTGTTTCTTACACCTGAATTATTGCCATTTAGCGGCGGCACTTATTTTCCACCAAAACCCGGATATGGTAAACCAAGCTGGATGGAAGTGTTGATGTACATGAAAAATATTTTTACAAATGAACGCGATAAAGTAGAAGAACAAGCCAATATGCTTAAAGAGCATCTCGTTAAAATGGATGACGCTTTTATTGCCCAAATTAACATTCCTGAGAACGAACAAATTATTACTACACAAAAAATAGCATCTGCCGTAAAAAATATTCAACAACAATTCGATGCTGTAGATGGCGGTTTCGGTTCTGCACCAAAATTTCCGGGAACAATGTCGCTGTTATTCCTATTGCGCAATAATTATTACACACCTGATGATGCTATTTTAAATCATGTTAATTTATCGCTCCGAAAAATGATGCTCGGTGGTATTTACGATCACGTTGGAGGTGGTTTTTCAAGATATACGGTTGATAAGAAATGGATGATTCCACACTTTGAAAAAATGCTTTACGACAATGCCTTATTGGTAAGTTTATTCTCAGAGGCATATCGCATTACAGGTAATATTGATTACAAAGAAACGGTAGACAAAACACTGCAATTTGTAGAACGAGAACTCATGCATCCTGATTTTGGATTTTATGCTTCCTATGATGCAGATTCGGAAGGCGTTGAAGGTAAATTTTATACTTACAATTTTTCAGAATTGGAAAATCTGTTTCCGGATGAAATTGATTTTATAAAAGATGTTTATGCCGTTACAGAAACAGGCAACTGGGAACATACCAATATTTTATTCAGAAAGGAAACAGACAGTGAGTTAGCTCAAAAATATAACACTACTGAAACTGCCATTAAATCTAGATTAAGCGCCATCAACCAAACATTATACAACTATCGGAAAAATCGCATTATGCCCGGTTTAGACGATAAAATAATATTGTCATGGAACGCATTAATGTGCAGCGCATTTGTTCAGGCATTTAAGGCTACCGGTAATAATCACTACAGAGAAATAGCAATAAAGAATATTGATTTCATGCTCATTGCGTTTGCAGATAGCACAAATGTTAATGCATTATTACATACTTATAAAAATAGTGTAGCAAAGTATCCTGCATTTATAGAAGACTATGCTGCATTAATTCAGGCATTAATTGATGTTTATGAAATATCCGGTAATGACGAATATTTAATCGCAGCGCAAAACTATACTGAACACGTTATCCAATATTTTGTCGGTGCTGATTCACTATTTTATTTTACATCTAAAGGTCAAGCCGATGTGCCATATCGCAGTCGCGATTTTTACGACAATGCAACACCTTCGGGCAATGCTATTATGATGCAGAATTTAATTCGGTTAAGTCATTTAAACGGAAATGCAAATTATCGTGCACATGCTGAAAAAATGCTTGTTTGTTTAGGCGATAATATGATAAAGCATGCCAATTCATTTGGCTGTTGGTTAAGCGGAGCACTCACATTTGTTTATCCTTATGCCGAAATTGGGGTAACCGGTAAAAATGCTTTTGTGCTGCGCGATGAAATTTTAGCATTTTATTATCCGCACACAATAATTCAAGCTGATAACGAAGGTAGTTTAACTTACCCTTTGGTGGCTGAACGATTTGATACTGAACGCAATAGCATTTATTTATGCCGCAACAACACCTGCAATCTGCCTGTCAGCACAGTGCAAGATTTCATAGAAGCGTTAAATAAATTTTGAACACAACAAATGTTGAATTAACTTTATCTCAAATACGAAATGCTTTTGTTAGGCGTTTATGTAAAAAGGGTAATCGGATGTTGCGTTTTTACTTTACAAATCTTCTCATACTTATCTGCTTGGGCTTAGCTGCACAAAGCAGCCAGTTGTATAGTTATGGGAAGCAAGATCCGCAGTTTACGCAATACATGTTCAATACAGCATTTTTCAATCCGGCAGTAGCGGGAGAGGAAGAAGCTTGGGTTTCTACAATCAATGTTAGGAATCAGTGGGTAAACTTACCCGGGGCTCCCGTATCACAAATCTTGACTTCTCATGTGCCAATTTATAAAATATCGAGTGGTGCAGGATTAGTTGTAACAAATGATGTTTCCGGGCAGCTGCGCAATACAGGCGTAAAAGCAATGTACGCGTACCACAAGCGTTTCAGGTCATCAACTTTAAGTTTCGGATTAAGTGCCGGGTTCATACAACAGCAGCTAAATGGGGCTAAATTGGTGTCTCCAACAGGAAATTATGAAGGCATTGTTGACCATAATGACCCCAATTTGCCTGTCACACTTTCAACTGAGGTGTTGCCCGATGCGTCCGCAGGTATTTATTTCTTTGGGAAAAAATTAAAAATCGGGGCTTCAGCCTCGCATTTATTGCTTCCGGTGGTGGCAAGTAAGGAAACTGCTGAAACCGACGTACAATATAACCCTAACGCTTACGTTTATGTCGGATATGACATTGACGTGACAAACAATATCGGCTTTACGCCAAGTGTTCTTTATAAAACTGATCTTACGGCATCGATGGTTGATGTGAATGCATTATTTACATTCAATCAAAATATTTTAGCCGGAGCATCGTTTAGAGGATATATCAATAACCAGTTTGATGCAGTGGCTCTAGTAGCAGGGCTGAATTTGGCTGATAATTGGAGAGTGAGTTATTCATATGACATTACGACTTCCGCATTAAATTCGGTGAGTTCAGGGTCACATGAAATTTTGTTGAGATACAGTATTCCGGTGGCGAGGCCACGTGCGGGAAAAATGATTAACAACCCGCGGTATTTGTATCATTAGTGGCTAATAAATTAGGCAATTTGATAAAATTTGCTAATTTCGGCCGACTTTTTAAATAAATGTGTGTATAAACTGATGTAAAATATTCTTGAAATTCAATAAAAAACCTATTTTTACACGGATTTAATTGTACAAATCATATCAAGTATGAAAAGAAACCTGCCATTGTTAACTTTTGCATGCGTAGCCATTATTGTTGGAAGCGGTTGTAGTCACTCCAATTGGGACGATTACCGAGGCCAATTGCTGGGTATGCAAGATCGTCCGGAGTGGGAACCGGTAAACCCTTTTGGAATGGTTTACATCCCGTCCGGTACCTTACACATCGGTCCGAGTGACCAGGATGTGAACAATTCTCTCTGGCAACGAACGAAGTCCATCTCTATTCAAGGGTTTTACATGGATGATGCGGAGATTACTAACAACGAGTACCGACAATTTGTATTCTGGGTTAGAGACTCTATATCACATGTATTGCTAGACCATTATGCCGAAGCTGAGGAAGGTCAGGAAACTGAAGTTCCAATAATCGATTGGTCAATGGAAATTGATTGGGAAGATGAAGAAACACGTTCGCGCCTAGAAGAACTGTATTTACCTGCGAGTGAAACTTACTACGGAATTAAATCTGTAGACACACGTCAGTTAATATACAATTACCGCTGGGTAAAGTGGAAAGAAGCTGCCAGCAAATCAAATCGCGATAAAAACATCGCGGATTTCATCGTTGAAGAGCCTGTAGAAATCTACCCTGACACATTAGTATGGGTGCATGATTACACCTATTCATATAATGAGCCGATGACGCGTCAATATTTTTCTCACCCTGCGTTTGATGATTATCCTGTAGTAGGGGTGTCATGGAAACAGGCAAATGCATTTGCTACTTGGCGTTCTGATTTCTGGAACGACTGGAGAAGAGCGCATGAAGAAGTTCAAGTTGACGATTTCCGTTTACCTACTGAATCTGAATGGGAATATGCTGCTCGTGGCGGAAGAGATCAAGCTCCTTATCCTTGGGGTGGTCCTTATGTAAGAAATACAAAAGGTTGTTATTTAGCAAACTTTAAACCGGGTCGTGGTAACTATCCTGAAGATGGTGGTTATTATACAGTGAAAGTATATTCATATGCACCAAACGATTTCGGTGTATATAATATGGCGGGTAACGTTTCTGAGTGGACATCAACAGCTTTCTCTGAAAATAGTTATTCATTTATACATGATGAGAACCCTGATTATCGTTATGATGCGGAGGATAGTGATCCACCGGCATTAAAACGTAAAGTAATTAGAGGTGGTTCATGGAAAGATATCAGCTACTATATTCAAACAGGATCAAGACACTGGGAATTTCAGGATACTGCTAAATGTTATGTTGGATTCCGTTGTTGCATGACCTTCCTCGGTCGTTCAATGAGCGATTTCTAAATAAGTTCCTAACCAAATCATCGAAAACACAATTATTGTCAACAATCATTTAAAAACTTTAAAAATTTAAAACAAAATGTCAGCATTTTTCGAATCCGATCGTTTTAAACGACTAAAAAACCTGATTATTGGTGCCGGTGCTTCCGTAGTATTAGTTGGTGCACTCTTCAAAATCATGCACTGGGAAGGTGCCGATTTCATGTTAATGGTTGGTATGCTTACCGAGGCTTTCCTCTTTTTAATGCTTGGTTTACTACCACCTCACGCCGATTACTATTGGGAAAAAATTTATCCGGACCTGAACGTAGCTCCTGAAGTAGAAGAAGCTAAATCAGGAAAAAAAGTGCACAAAATGGCTGATCCAAAAGAAAGCGTTACACGTCAATTAGACAAAATGCTTGAAGACAGCAAAGTTGAGCCGGTTATGATTGAGCGTTTAGGCGAAAACCTAAAGCGTTTGGGCGAAAACATCGAGAAGCTTGGAGATGTTCAAGATGCTGCACTTAATACTAATGAGTATTCATCAAAAATTAAGGATGCTTCTACTGCAGTTGCAGAAATGCGTGATGCGTATTCTAATGCTGCTAAAGCAATGGAACAAATTACGGCAACTTCGGTTGATACTTCTAAATATCATGAACAAGTGCAAATGGTTACAAAAAACCTTGGCCAGTTAAATGCTATTTATGAATTAGAATTGCAGGATACTAATAACCACTTGAAAGCAATGAACAAATTCTATGGTAGCCTTAACAGCGCTATGGATAATCTTCAAGATTCAGTTACTGATACTGCAAAATATCGTGAAGAAATTGCTCAATTGTCAAGTAACTTATCATCATTAAACCGTGTTTATGGTAATATGTTAAGTGCAATGTCAGTAGGCGCAAACCGTTCGTAATAATTAATTGAATAAACTTTTACTTAACCAATAAAATTTAGAAACTAATGTCAATACCTAAGGAACCACGCCAGCTCATGATCAACCTCATGTACCTGGTGCTTACAGCCCTTCTGGCGTTGAACGTATCTGCGGAAATTTTGAATGCCTTTAATACAGTTAACAGCGGTATTACTGACAGTAACGGTTTGCTCGATAGCAAAAACGACTTAATGATGGGCATGATTACTAAAGCTGCTGCTAAAGATTCAAGGGCTGAAACCCAATCAATTTTGAAGCAAGCTGAAGATGCTAAAAAGTTAAGCGACGAATTCGTTGCTTACGTAGATGCTATAAAAGCGCAAGTTAAAGAAGCAGCCGGCGGTCCAAACGAGGAACACCCTGATAAATTGAAAACAGAGGGTGAGATGGAAAAAACAAGTAATTTGTTTTTAACACAAGGTAAAGGAAAAGAATTGCATGATAAAATTGAAGAAACAAGAACTAAGTTTCTTAATGTGCTTGGGAAAGAGTCACAAATTGATATTCCGTTAAAAGTAGTAGCAGTGCCGGAAGGCGAACACGCAACTAACTGGGAAGAATATAATTTTGATCGCGTTCCGGCTATCGCTGTAATGACTATCCTTACTAAGTTCCAACAGGATGCAAAAAGTGCGGAAAGCACAATCTTAGATTATTTAAGAAGAAAAATAAATGCTGAAGATATTCAAGTAGATAAAATGGCTGCTCAAGTAGTAGCACCATCTGCTTATGTGCGTAAAGGTGCAGAATATACTGCTGACATCTTTATCGGTGCAACATCGGAAGCTATCAAACCTAAAGTGTTTATCGGTTCATTTTCAGGTGCTGTGCAGAAAGATCCTTCCGACCCTAACGGAAAATCATTCCTTCAAGTTGAAGGTAAAGATATGCCGTTGAGTGGTGCACGTGAGATTGAAGTAGTAGGCGGTATGGGTAAAATTAAAGAAACTGCATCGGGCGAACGCAAGTTCCAAGGTGTAATTCAAATACCTCACCCAAGTAAAGAAGGTGAATTCCGTTTCTATCCTTTCGAATTCGGTTACGAAACCTTCGAAGTGGGTAAAGCTGTTGTTTCACCTACTTCAATGAACGTATTATATATTGGAATTGATAACCCTATCAAGATTTCTGTTCCGGGTTATGCTTCTGATAAAGTAAGTGCTTCAGGTTGCGGTATATCTAAAATTAAAGGTGAAGAATACCTTGCTAAACCTACTAAAGCCGGTGAAGAAAATATTGTTGTTACAGTGAAAACTGCGAAAGGAACTGAAACTTCAGAAGAGAAATTCCGAGTTCGTCGTATTCCGGATCCATATGCCTATATATTAAACTCAAAAGGTGGTCCAATCAAAATTGGCGAGTTTAAGGCTGCTGAAGGTATTACAGTAAAAAATCCGGATTTCGTTTTCCAGGTTCCTTATACTGTTACCAGCTTCGAATTAATTTATGCACCTAAGGTAGGTAACGTTGTTTCTGACGTTTCAAATACTAGTAAGTTTTCTACTATTATGAGAGATATACAGAAAAAGGCTAAGCCGGGCGATACAATTGTATTGCAAAACGTAACTGTTAGAATGCCTGATGGTAGAAGCGTTCCGGTAAATACATCGTTTAAATTAATCGGAGGTTAATTATAAAAATCAAGTAGTATGAAAAGATTAATTGTTTTTTCAATCACAATGCTCTTAGCGGCAACAGCAATGTTCGCCCAGCCTACCAGCGCTCCGCGTCAGGATGGTATTTATAAAAGAGAATTGTTAGGAACCCGTGAGATAATTCCTTACGATGATATTCGTGAGGCTGATATTTACTGGGAAAAGCGTGTATGGAGAAATATAGACTTCAGAGAAAAAATAAACTTGGCATTTACATGGCCTGTTGACCCGTTTGTTGATGTGGTTTACAAAGCAGTAATTTCAGGTGAATTGAAGGCTTATAGTCCATTATATGACGATTTTCGCGCAGGAACTGAACTTCCTCTCGAAGATATTCTAAGAAAATACAATCGTATCGATACTACTTGGATATTGGACGAAGAAACCTATGAGGAAAAACCAATTATTATTAAATCTGAATTTGACTATCAAACAGTTCAAAAAATTCAGATTAAAGAAGATTGGGTTTTTGATGAAGAAACATCTACAATGGTAGTGCGTATTATTGGTATGACAATGATTCGCGATCGTATTGACCCTACAACCGGCGAAACTTTAGGTTCTGAACCAATGTTCTGGCTTTATTATCCTGACCTTCGTAATGTTATGGTTCGCCATGAAGTGTTCAATGAGAAAAATAGCGCAAGATATCTTACATTTGAGGATATATTTGAGATGAGACTATTTAGCAGTTATATCGTTAAAGAAGATAACGTTTATGACCGTTTCATCGAAAACTATTCATCCGGTATTGACCAGGTGCTTGAAAGTGAACGTATTAAGCAAGAGATTTTTGAATACGAACACAATCTTTGGGAATTTTAATTATCTTTCTTTTCTATTCATACTTGAACGGAAGGCCGGCTTTTATAGCCGGTCTTCTACTTTTAGGAAGGCTCCGTTTCTTTAGTATTATTTGTAGATGTGAAGTAGCTCGTTAAAATAGTTGCTTTCGATTGACCAACTACTTCAACTAATTGCTCAAATGTTGCAGCCTTAATGTTTTTTACCGATTTAAAAATACGCATCAATTCCTGTACGGTGTTGTCGCCAATTCCCTTTATGGAATTTAACTCTGAACCTAACGCTGCATTACTTCTTTTTTGGCGATGGAAAGTAATTGCAAAACGGTGTGCCTCATCGCGAAGCTGCTGAATTACTTTCAGGCTTTCGCTTTTTTTGTTGATGTATAAAGGAACAGAATCTTCAGGGAAATAAATTTCTTCTAAACGTTTAGCAATAGAACAAATTGCAATCTTACCGTATAAGTCTAATTCTTTTAATGCTTCAACTGCAGCTCCTAATTGGCCTTTACCTCCATCTATTACTATAAGCTGCGGAAGTGGCTCAGCTTCTTCCAGCAAACGCTTATATCTCCTAAAAACAATTTCATGCATACTCGCAAAATCATCGGGACCAACAACTGTTTTTATATTGTAGTGGCGATAATCTTTTTTGCTTGGCTTGGCATTTTTAAAACATACCATACTGGCTACAGGATTTGTTCCCTGTATATTCGAGTTGTCGAAACATTCAATATGATAAGGTAATTGCTGCAATTTGAAATCAACTTTTATCGCTTCAAGTATGCGTGTATTTTTATTCTTTTGGTCACGCTTTTCTTTGCCGGCCGACTTCTCTTCTCTAACATACAATGCATTTTTATAAGCTAAATCCAGCAACTTCTTTTTATCACCGGCTAAAGGAATTGTTTGAACAATAGTATTATCGCTCAATTCGGTTTTTAGCGGTACAATTATTTCCTTGGCATAGGTATCAAATTGCAATCGCAATTCCGTAATTGCAATTTGTAATAATTCTTCAGGTGTTTCATCTAATTTTTTTGTAAGCACTAGTGTGGTGCCTTGTGTAATCATGCCTTGCATTACTTTTATGTAACCAATTACACAAAATCCTTCTGCATCGGCTATAGAGAAAACATCTACGTTGTCGATATTCGTATTTACTACTGAACTCCGGCCTTGAAAGTTTTCTATGTTTTCTAACCGCTGTCGCACGAGTTCGGCTTCCTCGAATTTTAATTCCGATGCAAATGTCTGTATTTGTTGTTTAAATACATTTTTAACAAAGCTCAAATTTCCTTTTAAAATATGCACAATAGTTTGAACATTTTCCATGTATTCGGCTTCTGACATCAGACCTTCACAAGGGCCTTTGCAGTTGCCAAGATGATATTCTAAACATACTTTAAATTTATTTTGTTGGATATTGTTTTCGCTTAATTGGTAATTGCATGTGCGAATAGGGAATACAGATTTAATAAATTCAAATACAGATTTTACTTTACCTACCGATGTAAATGGGCCTAAATATTGTGCGCCATCATTTATTTTTTTTCTTGTAAAAAATATACGCGGGAAGCGTTCATTTTTAACAACAATGTAGGGATATGTTTTGCCATCCTTTAGGTTGACATTGTATCGTGGTTGAAATTGTTTAATTAAAGTGTTTTCAAGTAAGAATGCATCCGATTCATTATTCACAATTGTGAACTCAATGCGATGAATTTTTTTAACCATCAGTTTAATTCGCGCACTATGGTCAGTTTTTTGAAAATAAGAAGCAACGCGTTTCTTTAAATGTTTTGCCTTACCAACATAAAGTATGTGGTTGTCTTTATCGTAATAACGGTAAACACCCGGTTTTGTAGGAAGCGAAATTTCAATATTGTTAAATGCTTCAATATCCATATGCAAATTTATTACTCAAAAACAAAAGGGCAGAAGCTTTGTGCAATCTGCCCTAAAAATATAATTATTGTTAGACAATACCGGTGTGACTTGCTAATTGTATCCTTCCATTAAATCTTTATAGTCGTTGTTTTGCATTTTGGTGTATTTGCCGCAATCGAGTTCAATTGTTGGCGTTCCTTCATAGGCAGGAAATTTTGCCGTAGGGTCAATGCCTAGCGTTTTATCGGCGTAAACGCGTTTCATAAATAGCCCATAAATTGGTAATGCCATGTTTGCACCTTGGCCTAAAGCTGTAGATCTGAAATGCACTACGGGATCGTCGGCACCAACCCATACACCACAAACTAATTGTGGAACCATGCCCATAAACCAACCGTCGGTGTTTTCTTGAGTAGTTCCTGTTTTACCCGCAACTTCAGATGTAATACCACCATATTCGGGTCTGCGTAAACGTTGGCCAGTTCCATAATTCACTACATATTCCATCATGTCTAGCATAACGGCAGAAATTTCTTCTCGCATTACTTCAACGCGCTTCGCAGGAAATTCTGCAATGATATTTCCATTCTTGTCTTCAATTCTGGTAACAAATACCGGACGAACAGCAACACCTTTATTTGCATAAGCAGAATAAGCGGCAGTCATTTCGTAAACAGTTACTTCCGGGGTTCCTAAACAAATAGAAGGTTGAAAAGGAATTTCGGATTCAATACCCATATCATTGGCTAAATCAATAACTGGTTGAATGCCAACCTCGCGCAATAAATAAGCGGTAACTGTATTTACCGATTTGCCTAATCCTTCCGAAAGTGTGAGCATTCCGCCATATGAACCATCGGAGTTTTTCGGTGTCCAATCGCTTATTAAACTCCATTTCTTACCTTTTTCGAAAGTGACCGGTAAATTTGGAATTTTATAACAGGGCGAAAATCCTTTATCTGCAATTGCTGCTGTATAAACAAACGGTTTAAATGTTGAACCTACCTGTCGGCCTTGAGCCGGTTTAACGTGATCAAGCTGAAAATAACGCATATCAATTCCACCAACCCAGGCTTTAATTTCACCGGTGTGTGGGTCCATAGCCATAAATCCGGGGTGTAATTGTTTTTTCACATATTTAATCGAATCATACGGCGTCAAAACGGTATCTAAATCATAACCGGGTTCATACCATGAAAAAACGGTCATAGAATCTGCAGTGTGAAATGCTTTGGTTATTTCGGCTTCAGAACTTCCTGCTTTTTTCATTTTTCGATATCGCTCTGTTTGTTTGATAGCTTTATCGATTAATTCGGGATTGGTTCTTCCACTGTATGGATAAGCCCATGGCTCATATTTATTGCCCTTCCAATGGTCGTCAAATTGTTTTTGCAATTTTGTAAGCCATTCGCTCGATGCTTTTTCTGCATAAGTTTGCATTCTGCTGTCGATAGTAGTATAAACTTTTAATCCGTCTTTATAAATATCCCATTTGGTGCCATCAGGCTTTTCATTTTCTTTTACCCATTGCGCTAACCATTGACGCAAGTATTCTCGGAAATAGGTTCCGTTTCCTGACTTGTGATCTTGTCGCTTAAAATCTAAAACAAGTGGTTTCTGTTTAGTCGATTCATAATCGGCATTACTTAGTTTGCCGGCCTCATGCATTTCGTGCAATACAATATTTCTTCTGGTAAGTGTGCGCTCTGGAAAACGCACCGGATTGTAATAAGCAGGATTTTGTACCATACCAACAAGCACTGCCGATTCTTCAACGGTTAGCTTATCTACAGGTTTGTTAAAGAATGTTTTACTTGCTGTTTTAATACCACTTGCATCGTAAATGTAAGGAATGGTATTTAAATACATTACAATTATTTCTTCTTTGGTGTACCGTCTTTCTAATTTAGCTGCCGTAACCCATTCTTTTAATTTGGTAATTGCCAGTTCAAATTTATTGCTAACTGTTGGACGGCCATAAAGATTTTTTGCTAATTGCTGGGTTAGCGTACTTCCACCACCGGATTCTGATTGCTGTAAGATTAATGTTTTAAATATTACACGCATTACGCTTTTTGCATCGATTCCACTGTGCTCATAATATCTTCTATCTTCGGTAGAAATTAATGCATCAATTAAATGCGTTGGAATTTCTTGGTAAGTTGCATTAGTTCTATTCTCGCGATAAAATCTGCCTAGCAATTCTCCGTCGGAACTAATAATTTGTGTAGATAAACTACTCTTAGGATTTTCTAATTCCTCAAATGAAGGGAGTTTGCCAAATACACCAAATGAAAGCAGCATAACAAACAATGTGGCAACGCCGGCTCCAATAAAAAAGATACTCCAAAACCATTTCAACTGTTTTTTATAAACAGATAATTGTTCTTTTACGGACATTTGGTATTATTTATTCGTTTAAGTATGAATCCTGAAAAAATACAATATAACCTTCCACATCTTTAACTTTAAAAAATTGCACGTAATTAGATTTGGATATTATCATTGGTTCAAAAGCATCTTTTGTAAGTTCGTTAAATACGCCCGGATTATCTTTTATGGCATAATAGTAGGTCATCGCTTTTTCAACGTTGTTAAACGATTTTACTAAAATGATGCTATTTTCTTTGCCAAGCAGCAATGAGCTGATTTTTAAATTGTCGAGACCAAAGTTTGTTGCATCAAATGTTGCGATGTTGCTTTTCATTGTTGTAGCATTTTTACCTGTTCCATTCATAATGAACATGAAAAAATGTTCTTCTGCATCATTAAAAGTATATGAGGCTGTAACAACGGCTTTGCCTGCATCTTCCAGCACACTGCCTCTGCGCAAATAATCGAGCATTTCTTGAGCGCGAATACCTACTTCATGTTCCGGATATTTTAAAGCAACTTTTTGTAGTGAGTTTTTAAATAGGTCAACACTATCGGCATCTGCCAATGCGTTTAACATATCAAATTTCGGTTTTAACACATTTGGTTTAAACAAAGTATCAGCAGCAGCTACTCTTGCTTTTACTTCAGGGTAATTTTTTGTTTGAAGTAAATCATACGTTGCGGCATAATAAATCTCTAACGCATTTTTCTTATCTTCTTCTCGTTTAAAATAACCGGGGTCAGTAATGATCCTTGCGTAATCAGATTCAGGATATTTCGTGATTAATATGTTTTTATATTTATCTTGATTAGGGTTGAGGGTTAAACGATATAATTGATAAAGCGCTTGCATTTCATTCGCATTGTCGGGGTAAGTGTTTACATTTTCTTCGAACATTTCAATTGCTTTTACTTTGTTCTTGAAGTTTTCTTTATAAACTAAGCCGGCGCGATACAATGCACCGGCAATTCTTGCATTTGATGCACTTATTTCTTCCGGTGTTTTTGGCAAGCTGGCGATAATTTTTTCGGTTGTTACATCTTTGCCGGAAAGGTCGATAGATTTTTCTTCAGTAACCTCAACATCTCCTTCACTGTCTTCACTAAATGAACCTTTTTCACTTCTTCGCCAATTATCTTCTAATTTTCTTGTTCCCCAATTCTTTTTAAATTCTGAAAATCCGCGTGAGCGTAAATTGGTATTATAAAAATAGAAATCGCCCTCTGCGGGATTTGCATTTAATGCATTCACAACAGCACCATTCGTAAAGTCGTTTGTTAGGGAATCTTTAGTTTCGGCTTCCGGAATTAATTTCTCTAATTCTTTCTCCAATTCTTTTTCTGAAAGTCCTGCCCAATATTGTAATGTGCGTTCTGTTTCAATAATAACTAACTCATCTACTAATAATTTTAAATTGTCACGCAGGATTTTTACTTCTTGATGTCTTTCATGTTCACGGGGCAAATTTGTTACTGTGCTATCGTAATAGGCATATGCATTTTTGTAATCTAAATCGCCATAAAACAAATCTCCCAATAAAAGATACGCTAATCCTTTTTGTCTGCCATCATTAGTGCTGCGCAGCGATTTATTTAAATAGTCGATTCCCGTTTCCTTTTGTTTATCGGCAAGTGCAATATCAGCAAGTGTGTAATAAATAAGTCCGTAAAAATCTTTGTACTTTTCATCTTTCAATAAAGCCATTAAATCATCTTTTGTTTCGGAACCTGAAATCCCAAAATTGGTAAGACTTAATTTTGCGATATTGAGTTTTGCATAAAAGTCCATGTCGTAAGTTGGTTTACTATCTAAAACTATTTGATAGGTTGCCAATGCTTTGTCGACAAGTTTTTGCGATGCATAAAGTTGTGCAAGGATAAAGTTATATCTTGAAATTAATTGTTTATTCGAGGTGTTTTTAATAGCGAGTTCAAGGGGAGTAATTGCGTTTTGGCTTTGACCTTCTTTCATATAAAGATCTGCTTCAACGGCATATAATTCACCAATTAGCCATTTAGGAAAATTTTCACGGCTTTTTAAAACGCTTATTACGGTATGAGCATCGCTGTATTGGCCTTTTTCAACTAATGTTCTTGCCACCCAAATACCTGCTTCTGATGAAACCGGTTGATGTTTTAGCTTTTCGAAAAAAGTTAATTCGCCATCTTCATCTTCGGCAACCCGTTTAGTTTTGGCTTGTTTTTCGATGATATTTGAATATTCTGATATGATATATTGAAAAGTAACTAAGGCTTCATCGTAATTGCGTTTGTAGAATTGAGATTTGCCAATAATGAAATAACTATCATCAACCCACTTGCTTTTCTTATGCATTTGGATAACAAAACTCGTTTTCTTTATCGCTTCATCCATTGATGGTTGTGCAGCAGCGGCTTGTTCCTGTGTGCCATATTTGAAAATCGGGAGTGTTTCTTCATAATTCTCAACTTGCTCGGTCCAAAGCGTTTGCTCAGTTTCCTTCATTATTAAACGAGCATTGAAATAGCCATTATCACGGGCAATGAGGTCGTCTAAACTGCGCGCAACAATGTTTTTGTCGGCGTTTTTGCTAGATGTACATGCAGAAACAAAAAAAAGAAGTAAAATTGTGAAGGCAAGTATGGCTGGATTTCGTTTCAAGGTTGTTAGTTTTATGCCGGATATATAACCGCTTTTCAGCAAAATTATTTTAAATAAAGTAAAAAATATAGTGTTTTAAACCATAATGGCGAAAGGTAACAAAAAAACAAACAAATGGCTAGAGCGTTTGCGCACTAAATACAAGTTAGTGCTCATGCACGATAAAACCTTCGAGGTTCAGGCAACGCTGCGTTTGAGCCCTTTGAATGTGATAATTTTGTTTAGCACGCTTTTCGTTACAATCGGTATGTTGGTTTATTTGGCAATAGTGTTTACCCCCTTAAAAAATCTGGTAGTTGGATATAGTGAAGTTACCACGTCGCGACAAATAGCTGAAAATAGCAAGATAACCGACAGCATGCTTACTGCGCTTAGGTCTTATGATATTTACTTCGGTAATTTGCAGAAGCGCTTAAACGGTGAAATAGATTCATTACCACCAATTGATAGTATTAATAAGAACGAGTATGCTGATGTTAAAGTTGATGAAGCGTCTGCCATTGATTTGGCAATGCGTGAACAAATAGAACGAGACGATATTTTTAACCTCAGCATGGCTGACCCAAGGGATGTTACCGGCGCCCAAAACTTGGAGTCGCTGCACTTCTTCCCGCCCATAAAAGGCACTGCTACGTCTGAGTTTAGTGCCAAGGAAGGACATTATGGCTTAGATATTGTTGCACCCGACAATACACCAATTAAGGCGTGTTTAGATGGTGTAGTTATTGATACATACTGGAGTTTAGCGAGTGGAAATGTGATAATTATTCGCCACGACCATGGTTTGATAAGCCTTTACAAACATAATAGTCAAATTTTAAAGCGCACAGGGAACGCAATTAGAGCGGGAGATGTAATAGCTATAATTGGCAATACAGGTGAAATGAGCACGGGTCCGCATCTACATTTTGAACTTTGGCACGAAAAAACACCATTAAATCCAAAAGATTATATTAACTTCAACTAAAATTTAGAAAGATATGTTCGGTAATAAACAACCAAACCCCCAGTCAGCACCGAATTCATTCATTTCAAACAGGATTAACCATGGTACTACCTTCGAGGGAAGCATTACCAGCGACGGCGACCTAAGAATTGAAGGTTTGATTAGAGGAACGCTTCAAACCAAGGCAAAAGTAGCCGTTGGCCCAACAGGTGTAATTGAAGGTGATGTGTATTGCAAAAGTGCAGATATTGAAGGTAGAATTACCGGTGATCTGGAAGTTAGCGAAGTGCTAACCTTAAAAGCTTCAGCGATAGTTGAAGGCAATATTTATACTTCGAAAATTGTAATCGAGAACGGCGCCCATTTCGATGGCGTTTGCAATATGGGAACTAAGGAAAGAAAACTTACAAATGTCTCTGCGCAATACGAAGAAGCCACAGTTTGACAGTTATATTAAATATACCGGTATGGCATTTCAATTATTTGCCGGTATCTTCCTTGGGGTTTGGGGAGGGATAAAATTAGACGCCTTACTTGGCACTAAGCCCTGGTTAACCGTAATTTTATCGCTTTTCGGTATCGCAGCAAGTATGTATGCCGTGTTGAAAGATTTTATTAAGCCGGGTTCCGGGAAAAAAAAGCCGTAACTTTTTAATCTAAAAAACGTTATCTAATATCATGGGTGGATTTTTAAAGCGATTTATACCTTTTGCAGCAATTATTGCATTGGTATTGTTTATACTTGGGTTCGCAAAAGGATTTGAAACTGTTATGACATTTGCATGGGTATGCTATGCATTGTTTCTTGCGCTTTCAATTATTACATTTTATTTTTCGGTGCAAACAATGGAAAAAAAATTCAGCAGTTTTATGAATGTTTTCTTTGTGAGCATATTTTCTAAATTAATATTATCAGCAATAATAGTGCTTATTTTTAAAGCTAAAAACGATACCACAGACGTTAATTTTATTATTCCTTTTGCAATAATTTATTTTTCGTTTTTATTATTTGAAACTATTGAACTAGTTAAATTATCTCGAAAAGTAGAAGATAAATCAACTACCAAACCTCCTACACCATAATAAAATATGCATTCAGTTCGACTGTTTATATTGTGTTTTATTGCATGGCAAATACTGCCGGCACAGTCGCCTGATTTAAATTGGTTTAACGACAATATTATTAAATCGGAACAGTTTTCCGGTAAACAAAAATTATCTGCCTATGCAGCAGCTCCAACCGGTAATTATGATTTGAAATACCATAATTGTAATTGGAATATAAATCCCGATACTTTAATGATAAGTGGTAATGTTGTTTCAAAATTAGTGCTGACCGAAAATGCAAGTTCTATTTATTTTGATGCAGGAGCTTCACTTGTTATTGATTCTATTTTTGTTGATGATATTGAGATGTCTTTTGTAAGAGATTCAAATGCTGTTCAAATATTTTTTGCATCAACTATTAACGCAGGTACTTTTATATCAACAAATATTTATTATCATGGAAGTCCGCTGTCTTCCGGATTTGGCTCGTTTGTAAAAGGTCAAAATGAATCGGGAAATGTAATATGGACTTTGTCTGAGCCTTATGGAGCAAGTGATTGGTGGCCTTGTAAACAAACACTGAACGATAAAATAGATTCAATAGATATATTTATTACAACACCGGCTCCGTTTAAGGCTGCTGCTCCCGGCTTGTTAATAAGCACTATTGCAGATGGAGAGAATTTAATTTACCATTGGAAAAGCAATTATCCAATTGTAACTTACTTGGTAGGAATAGCTGTTACCACATTCGAGTTGTTTGAATTTTATGCGCCGCATAATAGTGATTCAGTATTATTTTACAATTTAGTTTATCCTGAAACTTTCGATGCCGCTGTAGCAGGTGTTAATGCAATTGTTCCTTCATTTGAATTGTTCACCGATATTTATGGTGACTACCCATTTGCAGAGGAGAAATACGGTCATATGCAATTTGGTTGGGGCGGCGGAATGGAGCATCAAACAATGAGCTCGGTTACGCATTTTGGTTATGAATTATTGGTGCATGAAATGGCACATCAATGGTTTGGCGATAAAATTACTTGTGCAAATTGGAGTGATATATGGCTGAACGAAGGATTTGCAACATACAGCACTTGGTTGAGTTACGATTTTTCAGAAGATCCAAATAATTATTATGAAGCATGGCTTACTCAAACTAGAGCTAGAATAGTTTCCATACCCGATGGATCTGTTTATGTAAATGACACTTCATTGGTTTCCAGAATTTTTGACGGCAGATTAACATACTACAAAGGTGCTTGGTTGTTGCATATGTTGCGCGATCAGTTAGGTGATGAAGATTTCTTTTTGGCTATTAAAAATTATATCACTGACCCTGCATTTGAATATAGTTTTGTAACAACCAACGATTTAATCGGACATCTCGAAACTGCTGCTGACACAACGTTAACCGAATTTTTTCAAGATTGGTTTTATGGTGAAGGTTTTCCTGCATATCAATTAATGTGGACGCAAGATGAGCAATTAAATGTAACAATTGCATTAAATCAAACACCTTCACATGCATCGGTCGATTTTTTTGAAATGAACGTTCCAATCCGTTTGCGAAATGGCAACGACTCATTGGATATAGTTTTAACACACAAAAAGAATGGACAGTTATTTACTATTGCTGTTCCATTCGAAATTAATGAAATAAGTTTGGATCCCGATTTGAAATTATTGCATGCAAATGATGTTGTAGTAGAGGCGAATTTAATTTCTGATGTTGTGCAATTGGTTGTTTATCCGTCACCGGCTCAGGATGAAATTACTATTCAACTATTTGAATTATTGCCTGATACTTATAATTTAACAATTTACAGTGGGGCTGCAGAGCGCATGATAGAAACACAGTTTACCGGAGATGCATCTAATGCGTTGTTTACAATTGACACAAAAAATTGGGCTCCGGGTTTATATGTTATAGTAGTAAAAAATGCTACTACAGATATTGTGCAGAAAATTGTTGTTAATTGACGCAGTTTTTTACTTATTCTTTATCTTTATTCCAATTAATTGTATCATGAAAAAAATAATGCTTTTAGGCAGCGGAGAGCTGGGTAAAGAGTTTGTAATTGCTTGCAAGAGGCTGGGTGAATATGTTATTGCCGTTGATAGTTATAATGATGCACCGGCGCAGCAAGTTGCTGACGAACGTGAAGTTATTTCGATGTTAGATGGAGCTGCATTAGATGCCATAGTGCGCAAACACAAACCGGATATTATTGTTCCCGAAATTGAAGCGATTCGAACTGAGCGATTTTATGATTATGAGCAATGGGGTATACAAGTAGTACCAAGTGCACGTGCTGCAAATTTCACAATGAACAGAAAGGCAATTCGCGATTTGGCAGCTAAGGAATTAGGTTTGCGCACGGCAAAATATGCGTATGCAACTAGTTATGAAGAGCTGGCGAAGACAGTTAAAGAAATAGGTTTGCCATGCGTAGTAAAACCATTAATGAGTTCAAGTGGCAAAGGGCAGTCGGTAATTAAAACTGACGATGATATTATCAAATCATGGGAATATGCACAAAGTTGCAAGCGCGGCGATATTGCAGAAGTTATTGTTGAAGCATTTATAAAATTTGATTCAGAAATAACACTATTAACTGTAACACAAAAAAACGGACCAACTTTGTTTTGTCCGCCCATTGGTCACAGACAAGAGCGTGGCGACTATCAAGAAAGTTGGCAGCCGGCCTATATTAAACAGGAACATTTAGCTGAAGCTCAAGATATTGCTGCAAAAGTTACTGCTGCATTATCAGGTGCCGGAATTTGGGGTGTTGAATTTTTTCTTGCCCCGGAGGGTGTTTATTTTTCTGAATTAAGTCCACGCCCGCACGATACCGGCATGGTAACATTAGCGGGTACACAAAATTTATCGGAGTTTGAATTACATGCACGGGCGGTTCTTGGTTTACCCATCGTGGAAATAACATTGGAAAAGGCAGGCGCAAGTGCAGTTATTCTCGCAGAAAGTGATAGCAGTATTTTTACTTTTGAGGGTGTTGCGGAAGCTTTGCTCGTACCTACCGTTGATATACGTATTTTCGGAAAACCAACGACACGCAAATATCGCCGGATGGCAGTTGCCCTTAGTTGTGGTAAGTCCGATGCCGACACAAACGAACTGCGTACACAAGCAATAGAAGCTGCTGCAAAAGTGAAGGTCAAAACAAACTGAAAGTTAATATTGGTTATTATTGCTTATCAAGTTCTTTGAGCTTTTCTTTTAATGCATCTAAGGAATATTCTTGTAACTTAACTTCAATTTTTTCATTTGCGGTTACCAGATTTTGAAATTCCATAAACGCTTTGCCATTGGAATATTTAATTACCATCAGCGTGCAATTAGCTTTTTCGGGAATGTTTTCAAACACAAAGTATTTACCCTTGGGTATTGCGGGTATAATACTTCTTGTATCTCTGAATATAAGCCTAACTTCAGTATCCATCCCTGGTTTGATATCAACTTTTAGATTAACAGGATTTTTTATTTCTATGAATTTATCAAGATTAGACCAGCCAAATCTATCCTGATCATACATGTAGTATTTGAGATCATCAAACGAAATATTTTTGTTATTATAATCGAATTCAATTTCTCGTAATTTTGCCCCCTTCTTTTCGATTTCCTCTTTTTTTAGCGCTTCACGGAGGTCTGTCATATTAGTTACATTGTATTTTTTATACATGGGTTGGTTGATAGCATCTACGAGAGCAGCAATATTATCTACACCATATTTTTTAAATAGATTAATCAGACTTTCGCACCTGCTATACGAATAATCAAGACTTTTATTTGTATTATCAACAATAATAACTGGTGTAAACTTGCCCTTTTTAATTAACCTGTCCACACGGCGATTTTCTCTTTCCTGTTTGCGCAAAAGACGCTGACATTTGCGGAATTTTTTGTTTTCAATATGTATATTTTTGATGAATGTGCCAGCAATACCTTCATCCACTCGTTTACATCTACAAAAGAAATCATCAGGTTTGTTAAACACATATTTACAACGCCCACATCCTCCGTTAAAACCACACAGCCAATCGCCGCAACCGATGAGCATTTCGGGAGTAAAATTGCTCAATTCAGCATTAGTATTGACTAACCAGTTTAACATATCATGGGACTCTTCACCGTTAAAAACACTTAGCCCAAGATCAATTGTGTCTGTTGGAATCATGACTAAATAATCGGCATTTTTTTTCAGATCTAGTTTTTCCCCATTCAACTTTGCTTCAACTTTAACCATGCCTTGTGATTCGATTATCTTGCCATTTGATATCGTGTTGATATTATTGAGGATCATATCTGATTTCCTGAACATTTCTGTGAGACATATTAGAATACAGGTGTCAGCATTTGATGGCAAAGCAATGGTGTTCGCTTTGAGATATAAAATGGTACCTTGATCTCCTACAAGAACAGTGTCTCGTGCCGGATTAATACAAAATTGTTGAGGTTCCTGTTTCAATTGAGCAAATAGCTCTTTAATATTATCCGTAGGAACATACACCGAATCATTGATAGGCGTTTTGGAGTTTCTGACAATCTTATAAATGATAATATCAACACGGCGATTTAGCTGCTTGCCGGTTTCCGTCTCGTTCTCCGAAATTGGCTTATTCTCTCCATACCAATCTACTTCAATACTTGTGGGGTTTGCACCTTTCGATATTAAATATTGTTGAACAGCATCGCACCGGTTTTGTGAGAGTTTGATATTATAAATGCTATCGGCATCAGCGTCCGTATTGCCTCTGATAAGCATTTTATATTGGGCATAATAAGGCAGTGAATCTGCAACAAGCGCTAGCGTTACACTATCCTCACCATCAAGATTGAAATGGTCGCTCTCGAAATAAATCGCTCGCTTGAGGAAGTTGTTTTGGGCGTTCAATTCACGCTGTGCAAGCACAGTGAACAGGATGCATATATAAACAAAATGTTTCATAGGCAAAATGTGATTCACGAATCTGTAAATTTATGAAAATTCTATCAAATCAAACTTTGAGAAAAAAAATAGCCACCCTTTGTGGATGGCTATTTGAATATGGTATAGAAATTATTTAATCTACTAAGTCGCTTAAATCAAAAGAGTTCATAAATGAAGTATCAAAAACTCCGGATCTGAAGCGCTCATCGCGCATGAGTTTTTTATGAAAAGGAATTGTTGTTTTAATTCCTTCAACAATAAATTCATCTAATGCTCGCTGCATTTTTGAAATAACTTCTTCTCTCGTTCTTGCTTTACATATTAGTTTAGCAATCATACTATCATAATATTGAGGAATAGTATAACCGGCATAAACAGCAGTATCTACGCGCACACCATGGCCTTTAGGTGAATGGAAGCTGGTAATTTTACCTGGACTTGGCGCAAAGTTTTTTCTTGGATCTTCCGCATTAATTCGGCATTCCATAGCATGTAATTCAGGAAAATAATTTTTACCTGAAATTTTTTCTCCCATAGCTATTTTAATTTGCTCTTTAATCAAGTCAAAATCTACAACTTCCTCAGTAACACAGTGCTCTACCTGAATACGTGTATTCATTTCCATGAAATAAAAATTGCGATGTTTATCAGTTAAGAACTCAACTGTTCCAACCCCTTCATAGGCAATGTATTCGGCAGCTCTAACAGCTGTGTCGCCCATTTTTCTGCGTAATTTATCATCTAAAAATGGAGAAGGACTTTCTTCTACCAATTTCTGGTGACGACGTTGTATAGAGCAGTCGCGCTCACTTAAGTGGCAAGCTTTTCCAAATCGATCTCCGGCCACTTGTATTTCTACGTGACGTGGTTCTTCAACATATTTTTCAAGGTAAAGAGCATCGTTACCAAATGCAGCTTTTGATTCCATGCTTGCTGAAGCATATGCATTGTCGATTTCAGAATCTTTCCAAACAATACGCATGCCTTTTCCACCGCCACCCGCTGTTGCTTTTAAAATTACAGGGTAGCCAATTTTTTTCGCTTGTTTTTTTGCGTCGGATGCATCCTTAAGTAAACCATCGCTTCCCGGAATTACAGGAACCCCGGCTTTCCTCATTGTTTCCTTTGCTGTAATTTTATCGCCCATTTTGCGAATCTGATCCGGTGTTGGTCCAATAAACTTGATACCATATTTGGCACAAATTTCAGAAAACATATCATTTTCACTTAAAAAACCATAACCGGGATGTATTGCATCAGCATTGGTAATTTCGGCAGCTGCCATAATACGCGGTATGCTCAGATATGACTCTTTTGAAGGCGGAGGACCTATACAAACGGCTTCATCCGCGAAGCGAACCGGTAAACTATCTTTATCTGCCGTAGAATAAACTGCAACGGTTTTTATTCCCATTTCTTTTGCAGTACGAATAACGCGAAGTGCAATTTCCCCGCGATTGGCTATAAGTATCTTTTTAAACATTTGTAAGTTTTCGAATTAACTGGATAGCAAATATTGAATAACAACATCGCACAAGCAAAAATGTTGCAGTTCAATTAATTATTTAGGTTCAATTAGGAACAATGGCTGATCAAATTCTACCGGACTTCTATCTTCCACTAAAATTTTTACAATGCGACCTGCATATTCACTCTCGATTTCGTTGAATAGTTTCATTGCTTCAATAACACAAAGTTTAGTTCCAACTCCAATTTCATCGCCAACCTTAACAAATACTTCTTTGTCAGGTCCGGGAGAACGATAAACTGTTCCAACAATTGGCGACTTGATAACAATTGTGTTAGATTCAACTGCAACAGTTTCCGATTTTTGAACTTCAGCAGTGCTTTCGGTTCTTTCTGAAGTTGCAGATTGTTGAATTTGCTGCATTTGCTGCATCATTGGTTGTTGCTGCTGAGGCATCATCATTGGAGCCTGCACGCTATACGATGCTGCAAGCGCTGTTTTGATTTTAATTCGAAAATCTTGATTTTCGATTGTAAGTTCAGCGATGTTGTTTTTGTTCACCATCCTGATTAACTCCTGAATTTCTTTAAAGTCCATAGTAGGTTTTATTTTACACGTTCAACATATTCAAAAGATCGAGTATCTATTTTAATTACATCTCCTTCATTAACAAATAAAGGAACTTGAATGTTTGCACCGGTTTCTACAGTTGCATTTTTATATGCATTCGTGGCGGTATTTCCTTTTACACCCGGTTCTGCATAAGTAACTGCCAAAATAATGTGTGCAGGTAATTCGCAAAACAGCGGTTTTTCGGTATCGGCATGAAAAAGAATATCTATTTCTTGTCCTTCTTTATAAAATTCTTTTCCTTCCACCATGTCGGCATCCAATGTTACTTGGTCGAAGGTTTCATTATTCATGAATGTATAACCGGTTTCATCATTGTAAAGATATTGGAAAGTGCGACGTTCAACACGCACAATATTTAACCCTGCACCAGATGGGAAAGTGTTTTCTAAAGTTCTGCCGGTGGTAAGGCTTTTAATTTTTGTGCGCACAAATGCGTTGCCTTTGCCCGGCTTTACGTGCTGGAAATCTACTATTTGCCAAACATCGTTATTTAAGTCGATACAAAGTCCTTTTCTAATATCTGCTGTGCTAGCCATAATTGTAGATTGTTAAATAATTGGCAAATTATACTTCTTTTGCCGCAAGTTATTCAAATTTTGTAATTTTTTTTCTAAAGGATTATGCAATTAACCGATTTAATTGGATTTTGTTTCATAAGCCCATTTTATTAAAGTTGCGCCCCAAGTAAATCCGCCACCAAAAGCTGCAAGCACCACATTATCTCCCTTTTTTAAAAGGGGCTCCCATTCCCACAAACACAAAGGTAAAGTTCCGGCAGTTGTATTACCGAACTTTTCTATATTAATCATCACTTTTTCCTTAGGAAGTCCCATTCTTTCGGCAGTAGCATCAATTATGCGCAAGTTTGCCTGGTGTGGAACCAACCATGAAATATCATCACTATTAAGGTTGTTGCGTTTCATAATTTCTTCTGCAACATCGGCCATATTTTTTACTGCGAACTTAAACACTGTTTTTCCTTCCTGGTAAACTGTGTGCTCGTTGCCGTCAACTGTTTCGTGACTAGCGGGTTTAAGCGAACCGCCTGCTTTTTGGTGAAGGTAATGTCTACCCGAACCATCCGATTTTAAAACGGAATCAATAATTCCATTATTATCAGTGCTTGGCTCCAATAAAACTGCACCGGCGCCGTCACCAAAAATAACACAAGTGGTTCGATCGGTATAGTTTATAATAGATGACATTTTATCGGCACCCACAATTACAACCTTTTTATAGGTTCCGGTTTCAATAAATTTTGCTCCCGTTGTAAGGGCATACAAAAAGCCGCTGCAAGCGGCGCTAATATCAAAACTTAAAATGTGTTTGCAGCCTAATTTATCGCAAGCGATGTTAGCAGTTGCAGGAAAAGGCATATCCGGGGTTGTAGTTGCTACCAATAACATATCAATGTCGGTAGCTTTATTACCCGTTTTCTCAAGAAGCCCTTTAACGGCTTCAACAACCATATCGCTGGTTGCTAAACCTTCACCTTTTAGAATACGGCGTTCTTTAATACCGGTTCTAGACATAATCCACTCGTCGGAAGTGTCTACGAGTTTCTCGAGTTCGGCATTGGTAAGCCTGTATTCGGGAACGTAACCGTAAACACCGGTAATTGCTGCGAGCGGTTTATTCATGCCTTTGTTTTTACTGAACCGATTAATCCGGTTTAAATTGGTGGATTAACCTTTTTTCTCGATTGCAATTTTACCACGGTAATTTCCGCAATCAGAGCAAACACGGTGACGTAACACCGGCGCGCCACAATTTGAGCAATTAGATACATTTGGAACAGCTGCACCATGATGGTTACGGCGAGTCCTTGTACTTTGCTTCGAATGGCGTTTTTTTGGATTTGGCATTTTATTTAGTTTTAATTAGTATTCAAATTATTTAATATGTCCCAACGCGGGTCTTTATTTTGATCATCCTCTAAATTGCCTAGCAATTTTAATATCTCCGGGTTACAACCCATGACTCCATTTGGCAAATCAGGGTGAGTTTTTTTAATCGGTAGCGACAAATGAACAAATTCATACATCGTTTCCGATAAGTCTAACATCGATTCATTATCCGGTATCCAAATAACATCCTCATTGTCTACATCCTCTTCACGCTTGTCGCCAAGTTTTACATATAAAATGTAATTCCCATGTATCGGCAAGTCGAATTGCTGCCCACAGCGGTCGCAATCTGTTGTAATACTGCCCGAAATATCAAAATTAAGAACAAATAAACGGTCCTTTTTGTCAAATTCAATGTCGACGAAGATTTTACTCTCCTTAACCAAGCTGCCTTCAAAATGGCTGAAAAATGTCTCCTCCAATTCGAAGTTGAAGTGGTGAACGCCCAACTTCATGCCCACAAAGGGTATTTGATATTCCCTCAACTCACTCACAACCTGTAATTTTTAAAAAGGCTGACAAAGGTAAGGAATCATTGCTAATAAAGAAAGGAGAGTGTAAGAATTGATGCAAAAACATCTGTTTTAGGGCAAAAAAAGATGTTTTTTAGTTTAAAATCACATCACTTTGCCTCTTTCTGACTCAACATGGGTTCTTTTTATCGGGTTTTTTGTGCTTTCACGATATTCGAATCTATTGTTGCAGATATCTATTGCAGCGTAAATTGCATGCAACATGCTTTCATGAGCAGCAACATTTTTACCTGCCAGGTCGTAAGCAGTTCCATGGTCAGGTGAAGTGCGCACAAATGGCAATCCTGCCGTAAAATTTATACCGCTTCCAAAACTTAAACTTTTAAATCCTACCAAACCTTGGTCGTGATACATGGCAAGGATGGCATCAAATTGTTGATAATTACCACTTCCAAAGAAACCATCAGCACTAAATGGCCCTACGGCTAATATTTTTTTATCTTGAGCTTCTTTTATAGCAGGTATAATGATGTTTTTTTCTTCAGAGCCTAATAAGCCATTATCACCTGAGTGAGGATTTAAACCTAAAACAGCAATTGTAGGACTTGTAATGGCAAAATCTTGACGAAGGGTTTGATAAATAATTTCAATTTTTTTCAAAATCAAGGCTTTATTAATAGCTTCGG
>JANMLV010000031.1:0-1831 GCA_031372705.1 Bacteroidota bacterium
CTTCTACAAAATATTCCCGAATTTTGGGAGAGAAGCGCTACGAAATGACCAACCATTTAGGCAATGTATTAGCAGTAATAACAGACCGTCACAAAGGTGAAGAAACCACCGCTGATGCTTTTGCAGATAAGTATTTACCGGATGTAATTGCCTACCAGGACTATGATCCGTATGGGATGTTGTTGGTGGAACGGAATTATTCTATTACTTCTGAGAATTATCGCTTCGGTTTTAATGGATATGAGAATACCGATGAATTACTCGGTGATAATATTGCGATTGATTTTGGAGCTAGGATTTTTGATTCTAGAGTAGCAAGGTTCTTTTCAGTAGACCCGATGTATTTAATTTATCCTCAACTAAGCACTTACTGTTTTGCAGGAAATAATCCAATAAAATTTGTTGATTACTTAGGTAAAGGCCCGATTGATCCTAGCACCTGGAAAAGAGTTTCGACAAGGTCAATTGTTAAAGATGCATTTATTTTTAGGGTTTTTAGCACAAGCGAAATTTACGCTTATACAGCATATGACAAATCTTTGTTTTGGTATGGTAGAGTTGAACAAGATGTTACTTTTCAATCACCTTGGGAAAATTTAGCAGATCAAATGAATGTAAAGGAACGATATCCTCGAAGTAAAATTAAACCGGGAAATGAATTCGTAGATAGGGAGGGAAATGTTACTGAAAGGTATGATTTAACTTGGATAGAAAAAAGTGGTTACACAAAAGAATTAGCTGGGAAATCAGGGAATTATGACTATAGGACTAATACCAAGAAAGGGTTTTCGATTACTCAAGTTCAAGATGGAATTATTACGTATATTGCAAACTACAAAGAGGACAAGGAAGGTTTATATTATATCTCAAGTTCCACATCTTATTTAATTGATAAAATTGAAACTGAAAAAACTATATCAGTTGATGGTCAAAATTTTACGTATACCCAAATGGAATTTAATGTTACTGAAGTTAATTATAACAGCGATTTGAACGAGTCAACTCTTAAGCGCTATTCTTATTTGGAAATGAAACCTAATAGCATGGTGTGGATTAACCCAAATCCAATTAATTTAGAAACAATTACATCAAACGAAAATTAATTAAACAGATATTTATGACAAAATTATTAGCAACATATTTTTTTTTATTAATGTTAGTTGGTTGCACTTCTGCAAGGGAAGCATCATTTAAATACCAAAGCGGCTTAGTCCTTTTAGATTTAGAGGAAAGGAACAAAATGATTTTTGATAATATAGAGCAACAAGTTGATGATAGTTTGGTAGAGATTATCACAGTTATCAAATTAATTGATGAGCTTAATACTACGGTTAAATCCGCATTAGATGGAAATAAAAGGGCATATTTCGACACTGATTTTACATATACATATTTTTATATACTGGCTGATTACGGCCCTCAAATGCACGCTATATTGAGAAGTTATTTTAATAATTACTCTTTTGTTAATATCAATCCAGGTCTAGCCAGTTATAATTTTAATTCAGAGACTTGGTTGGAAAAATTAGCGCGTTATTATCCGTTAGATGCATTAATTGGAATGGAAAATTTAAAATATGATTTGATCATGTATTGTTATATCATTCAAAAAATATAATAATTTATTGTGCAATTTACTGAACAGAGCTTACACCCTGCCCCTTAACAGCTTGTGCGACAAATCCAAATCATACCTTTTATAAATCCAAATCAGGACTTTACCTATTTTATACATGATGATCAAGGCAGTATATTGGCTACCTGCAAGCGGGAAGTGGCAGCAACGGTTGTTATCATTGTAATGTCCTTTGTCCGGCGAACCGCAGGCGCT
>JANMLV010000131.1:0-29156 GCA_031372705.1 Bacteroidota bacterium
GTGAGCATTTTGTTTTTTTCATCTCCTCTCCAATAAGCGCCTGCAATATTGAGCAATTTAACTGCTTTAATAATACCTGTTTCAGGGATATGAGGTCCGCGACATAAATCGACAAAATTGCCCTGTGAATAGAAGGTAATGCTGCCATCTTCCAAATCGCTTATTAATTCAAGCTTGTATTCGTCGCCTTTTGCTGTAAAATATGCCGTAGCATCAGCTTTAGAAACTTCTTTTCTGGTGAAAACGGAATTTGTTTTCGCCAATTCCTTCATTTTGGCTTCAATTTTAGGTAATTCTTCAGCGGTAAGCACTCGACCACCTAAGTCGATATCATAATAAAATCCATGATCAATTGCCGGACCAATACCGAGCTTAACGCCTGGATACAATGCTTCCAAGGCTTCAGCCATAAGGTGTGCGCTGGAATGCCAAAATGTATTTTTGCCTTTTGGGTCATCCCACGTAAGGAGTTTTATTGTTGAATCAGTTGAAATGGGGCGACTTAAATCCCACACTTCGCCATTTATTTCTGCACTTAAAATTTTTCGGGCCAAACCTTCACTAATTGATTTGGCAATTGCTAAAGCAGTAACGCCCTCCTGATACTCACGCATATTCCCGTCAGGAAATGTAATCTTAATCATCTGTTATTTTTCATTTAATTTTAATAATTGCTCTTCAGCTAAACTTAATTCAGGGTCTAAATTTAACGCTTGATTGTATAAAGAAATAGCTTCTTCAGTATTTTTTAATTCTTCGGCACATAAACCTTTGCCATAATAGCTCATGGCTTTTGCCGGTGCCTGCTTGATGGCAAGGTCGTAAAAGCGATATGCTTGCTGTATCGAATCTACGCCATAATAAATTGTAGCTAAGTTGTAAATGGCATCAGCATCTTGCGGATCAGCCGTAATTATTTTTTTATAATAGTCGATGGCTTCGTTTATGCGTCCTTTATCTTGGTAATATTTAGCTTTGGCATAATGCGCTTCGTTGCTGTTGGTGTTTAGGCTGATGGCATTATTAAAATACTTTATGGCAATGTCGTCTCCCTTAGCCGCATACAATAAACCCAATTGCATATAGGCATCATAAAAATCAGGTTCAGTTTCCACAGCTGTTTGAAAATTTGAAATGGCTTTAGTGGTATCGCCGCTTTCTTTATAAATTAACCCTTTGTAAAAATAGGCTTCTGCATTTTGGACCTCTAACTTTAAAATTTCGTTAAAAGTTGCAATTGCTTTTTGATATTCAGGTTTTGGCAGCAAGAAATAATCGATACCTAAATTCATCAGAATATCAATATTGCCGGGTTCGTGTTGCAGGTAATTTTTCAGGATGCCAATTGCGCCATCGGCATTGTTGAGTTCGAAGAGGCAATCGCTCAAACCTAATGCGTGTGCGGCATTGTTTGAATCTAATGCATACGCCTTTTTGTAATCTTCTAAGGCGAATTTCATGTTTCCGAAATCGAAATACTCATTGGCACGTGCATAAAATAATTCGGCATTTTGAGGATTGCCAATAATTTGGGTCGATAATTCGGCTATCTCAGGGGTAAGTTGTTCCACCATTGCTAAGGTGTCGGTTATTGCCGATGGTTTTTTATTGCCGGAGAACATATAAGGTTTTGTTATGAAGAACACCGCCGTTATAAGCAGCAGCGCAACAATTCCAACAATTAGCCATTTTCGTGAAAACATCGTGCAAATTTACAATTTTAGTGCTATTTAACGATGTATTATTCGTTGAAATGATGCGATGTGCTTAATTTTGCCGAAGAATTACCAAAATATGATATTGATTAACAGAATTTTAATTTTTTCGGCAATTTCCGTTGCCGCTTTAGTTGGTTGTAAAGGCAAGTCAGCCAAAGAAAATGTTCCGGAAACAAAAGTTGTTGTAGACACCATAACCTATCCTCAAGAGAAGCATCTTAAAAATATGAAACAGCTCACATTTGGTGGTGATAATGCTGAGGCTTATTTCAGTTTTGACAGTAAAATGGTTGTTTTTCAGCGAAGAGATAATAAGGAAGTAATGTGCGACCAGATTTATTATGGTAAAATTCCGACTGATGATTCACGATTTGAATTTAGTTTATTGAGCACCGGCAAAGGAAGAACCACTTGTTCTTATTTTTTACCCGGTAACGATAAAGTTATTTATGCATCAACACATACAAAGGTTGATACTTGTATTTCCGATCCTGACAGAAGCAAAGGCTATTTATGGGGCGTTTATCCGAGCTATGAAATTTACGTTGCCGACTTAAAAGGAAATACTACCACTCAATTAACGGATAACGATTTTTATGATGCTGAAGCAGTGGTTTCTCCTAAAGGAGATAAAATATTATTTACCAGCAACAGAAGTGGCGATTTAGAATTGTGGACAATGAATTTAGACGGTTCAAATTTGAAGCAGGTAACTAATGAATTAGGTTACGATGGCGGTGCGTTTTTCTCACCTGATGGTAATCATATTGTTTTCCGTGCCAGCAGACCTAAAACTAAGGAGGAAATTGAAATTTACAAATCACTTTTAAAGGAACATTACGTAAAGCCAACTGCAATGGAATTATTTACTTGCAATGTTGATGGCTCAAACTTAAAGCAAATAACTACGTTAGGCGGCGCAAATTGGGCTCCGTTTTTTCATCCTTCAGGGAATAAAATCATTTTCTCAAGTAATCATACTACTAAGCGTGTGCCATTTAATTTATTTATGATTAATTTAGACGGAACAGGTTTAGAACAAATAACATACGATACGATATTTGATTCATTTCCGATGTTTAGTTATGACGGCAAGAAATTAATTTTTGCAAGTAACCGAAATACAGGTGGTTCAAGAGATACGAATTTGTTTATTGCTGATTGGGTTGAGTAATTACTATTGATTGCCAATTCATATATTTTGTGTTTTTAATCATATAATTTATTTTAATGAAGACAATAATTAAGAATACTCAGATTGTTAATGAAGGGAAAATTATTGGCGGTGATATATTAATCAGTGGCAATAGAATTGAACGAATAGATAGTAATATTAATGCAACCGGAGCGGTAACAGAGATTGATGGTGAGGGTAAATATTTAATGCCCGGTATTATTGACGACCAGGTGCATTTCAGAGAGCCCGGATTAACACATAAAGCAGAATTGTATACTGAAAGCAGGGCTTGTGTTGCAGGCGGGGTTACTTCATTTATGGACATGCCGAATGTGAATCCGCCTTCACTTACACAAGCTTTACTTGAAGCCCGTTACCAACTTGCGGCGCAAAAATCGATAGCTAATTATTCATTCTACATGGGTGTTAGTAACGATAATGCAGAAGAGGTTTTAAGAACTAATCCAAAGGATGTTTGCGGTATAAAAATATTTATGGGTTCATCAACGGGTAACATGTTAGTTGATGACAGCAATACACTTGCTCGAATTTTTAAAAATGCACCAACATTAATTGCTACACATTGCGAAGATGAAGCTACTATTTTGCGCAATTTAGATTTTGCAAAGGAAAAATACGGTGATGCTATTCCAATAACACAGCATCCTATTATTCGCAATGAGGAAGCATGTTATTTATCATCATCGATGGCTATTGACTTGGCTAAGCAGTTTAATACAAGATTACATATATTACATATAAGCACTTTAGAAGAAATTGCGTTATTTACCAATGCAATTCCGCTTAGCGAGAAACGCATTACTGCTGAAGTATGTGTGCATCATTTGTTTTTTGATGCTGATGATTACGCTAAATTAGGTGCGCGTATTAAATGGAATCCTGCAGTTAAAGATAAGCGTCATAAGTCGGCTTTGTTAGCAGCGCTGTTAAACGGCACACTCGATGTTGTAGCTACTGACCATGCACCGCATACACTTGAAGAAAAGGCAAATCATTATATAAAATGTCCGGGAGGTGCACCTATGGTGCAGCATAGCTTACAGATAATGCTCGACTTTTATCACAAAGGTTTAATATCGTTGGAACAAATAGCGGAAAAAATGAGTCATAATGTGGCAACATGTTTTGCCATTCAAGATCGCGGATTTATAAGAGAAGGATATTTTGCTGATATGTTTTTATTAGATATCAATACTGCGCATACCGTTACAAGCGATTCGTTATTGTATAAATGTGGATGGAGTCCTTTGGAAGGGATGACATTTAAAGGTAAAGTGGAGCAGACGTTTGTGAATGGAAATCTAGTATTTAAAAATGGGGATATATTAAATACAAGTGTTGGTGAGCGACTTCAATTTAATCGTTAAGTTGTGGCAGTTTCTTCTTCATCATTTTCTTCCGTTTCATCATTTTTCGACAGCCATTGTTTAATTTTTTCGATGTGTTCAGTCAAATCTTTTTCCTGCACATATTTTACACCTTGGTCAATCGCGTAGGCCAACATGGTTTTAAGCAAATTCTTTTTACTTCGTTGCAAAATAAATCCACCGGCAGTTACGGCTGTTACAATTTTGAGTGTAGTTTCCAACCAACCTAAATTGCTGCCTTCGTTGCTACCGGAAACTGATTTGAACAACTTATTGCCTGTTACCATACCAATTATGCGCAAAGCAGGATTAATTTGTGTGGAAAGGGTTTTGTAGTGGTCTTTTAAAACAATTTCCTGTTGTTTTATTTGACTGCGTAATTTTATTTTTTCACTTTGGAGTTCTTCCAGGGTAGTGATATTAGTTGTTTTCATTTGATTGAAATTAATCGTTATTGAAATCTCTAATAAATCTATTAATCATTTTTTTGCGCAATGAACCTTTGCCTAAATACATAATAATTAGTGCGACTAATAAATAAAATGCAGCCAAAATGCCAAAGCCTGCAGCTGTATTGTTCAGGCAGTCGCCAATTACATAAGAAAGTGCGAATGAGCCAAAAATGAAAAATAAAACAAAGAATATTATTGCAGCACCACCTGCTATCATTTTAGCGAGTGCTACTGATATTTTTTCGGTAACATTAAGTTGTATTAATTGAATTCGCAGGTCGAGGTATTCTTTTACATCATCGATTGCATCGTTAATGTTTTCACCGAATTTATTTTTATTATCGTTTTCCATAATGTGTTAATTAGGATTATAATTAATTGTTATCTATTTCGCCCTGCATTTCAGCAATTTCGAGGCGATTATCATTATATATTTTTACTAAAATTACAAATAGACTAATTAAGAGCGGCCCATATAAAATTCCCATTATGCCAAAAATTGGAATACCTATTACAACGCCTATAATTGTAATTAGCGGATGTGTATTGGCTATTTTTTTACCAATTGCCATCCTAATAAAATTATCGATAGTAGTTACAAATAGGTAGCCATAGATTATAATTCCCAATCCCGAAACAACATTTCCATTTGATAACTCGATTATACCTGCGGGAACAAATAAAATTGGACTTCCAAATAACGGTATCATGCTTAAAAATGCACCAATCACACCCCAAAATAATGGATCAGGTATGCCGAAAATTAAAAATCCTACACCTAGAATTGCACCTTGAATAAGCGCTATAAAACCTTGTCCAAGGATATTTGAGTATGCCATGTTTCGTAATTCGTTGCCAATTTTTATGGAATTTACTCGTCTAAAGGGCATGTAATGCATTAATCCGGCTTCAAATTCACGAAAGTGTTTAATCGTAAAAAAGAGTAGAAACAGCATTACAATAATTTGTATAAATGTATTTGCGGCACCACTTACAACAGATGTTGCAAAACTTCCTGCGCCTTCATTTAGTGAAGCTAATATATCATCAACTAAATGAGGTTGATTAAGATTATCAGCAGCAAATTTATTGATATTGGCAAAAAGTGTTTGTGCCATTTCGGGATTCGCCATAAAGTAAATGACTTTATTAGTTATCATCCACACTAAGAAAAAGATGGGAATAATTAATGAAACAAGCGCTGTAATCATGATGATTGCAGTAGATAGATTCTTATTCCACTTTTTTTTCTCCTGAAAAAAAATATTGAGTGGTCGGAACAGCACATAAATAATAATTGCTCCAAGAATACCGGCTAATATGCCTTCTAAACCCATGAGAATGAGCGCACCCAATAAGATGGTTATGGCTAATATGGCATTATTTCTTTGCTTTAAGCTTGTTATACTAAGGGGCATAATATATGTTTCAGGTAAATATAAAGGTTATTTACGTCTGAAACAATCTAAAACATAAGGCAGTTCGGTATAACTTGTAGTTAGAAAACAAAAGTGTAGCAGCTGATTGCTATCCTAAAGGATTATTTTTTCTTTTTAGGTTGCTGTTCTTTAACATTCTTAACTTGCTGCTGTTGCTTCATTGCATCTTCTAAACGCTTTGCAAATCCTGATTTTTGTTTTTCAGGTTTAGCCTTGTTTTCCTGTATCTTTTTATGGATATCATCATCATTTATAAAGAAACGACGGATAGTCCATTGTTGACCAAAAGTTACCAGGTTACTTACGAAATAATAGTAAGTTAAAGCAGCCGGTGAACTGTTTAAGAAGAAAAAGAAGAAAATTGGAGTAAGGTATTGTACCGTTTTCATAGGACCTGTGAGCTGTGCTGTATTTTGCATATTCATTTGAATATATAATACTGAGCTTAAGGTCATTAGAATACAGAATATACTGATGTGATTACCAATAAAAGGGATATCGTTACTCCATTTAATAATATCATCGTATGTAGAAAGGTCGTTCGCCCATAGGAATGATTGCTGGCGCAAATCGATGGTTCCAGGAAATAAACGGAACATGGCGATTAATATTGGCATCGACAATAATGTAGGAATGCATCCTCCCATTGGATTAACGCCTGCTTTGCGGTATAGCTTTAATTGTTCCTGACCAAGACGAGCTTGATCATCTTTGTATTTCTCTCTTAATTCGGTTAGTTCTGGGTTAAGCACACGCATTTTTGCCATCGACAAATAGGAGCGATAAGTGAGTGGTGTTAATGCTAATTTTATGATAATGGTCATCAACAAAATGATTAGACCATAGTTGGCAATCATCCCGCTCAACCAGTTGAATAATGGAATAATTACATGAGTATTTATCCAACCAATTACCCCGCTGCCGGTGGGGATAATAGTTTCTAGGCCAAGATTTAGCGCTTTAATAGATTGATAATCATTTGGTGCTATATACCATTGCATTGGCACTTCAAAAACAGGTTTGCTGTCGTAGGTTAAGTATAATTCTGTATTACAACTCTTAACAAAAGAAGAAGTATCGTCAGCAAAAACTTCTATTTTTCCTTTGCTGTCGAAGCTTTCTTTCGCAATGAGCGTGGCATTAAAAAACTGTTGCTGACAGCTAACCCATTTAACAGGTGCCTCAAATTCCAGTTCGCCATTAGTATTTTTATAATCTATATCACCTTCATCAGTGCTAAAATACAATTTCGAATATTGGCGTTCGTATTTCATGCTCTTTTCCTGCTCTTGCATTTCGTTTTTCCAATTCAGGATAATGATTGGATCGCGACCGGGAATTATATCTTGGAAGCCCACGAATCGCACAACGTAATCTACAAGGTAAGTTGTGGTGTTGAATGTATAAACCTGCTCTAAAGCGCTGCCGTTGCCTAAATCTGCAGTAAATGTGATTGAATTGCCATCGGAAGATTTTTTTGGTGTGAAATACAAATCCTCAGAATTCACCATTTTATCGTTGCTGTAATAGAAGTTGTAGTTGAATCTATTATTATCGCCATCAATAATGTTTAGTTTGCCGCCGTGGTAATCTTTATAATCTTTAAGTTCGGCTCGTGCGATATGCCCGCCTTTATTGCTGAAAACCAATTTAAGCTTGTCGGTTTCAATTGAGTCAAGTTGCTCTGTTCCGCTTGCCACACCTGAAAATTTGCCATAAACATTGTTTTGCTTTACTAGCTTGAGTGAATCTTCTAGAACCTTTATTGCGTCGGCGCTAAGTGCATTTTTAATGCTATCGGGAATTGAAGTTCCGGCATCGGAAAAAGCAGGAGTTGCTGCCTTTTCAATAATTGGATTTTTGAGGAGATTGAGCGAATCATCAACACGTTTTATTGAATCTTCGGTATACTGTTTTTTGGCATCAGCAACCCGTTGTTCATTAGCAAAGCGGCTTTGCATAAAAAAGAAGGCTATGATGAGCACTCCAAGTAGAACAAAGCCTATGACATTATTACGATCCATCGATTAATTATAATTGAGCGGCAAAGTTAGGTTATGCTTACCCATTGGCAAAGAAAATTTGAAATGTTATGGGCCTGCTCCGAAATTGACGTTCGGCAACAGGCCCATATTGTATGTGAAAAGCCTTTATTTGCGGCTTTTAGCTTGAATCTTGTTATTCTTCGGATTTAACATCTTTTTTTTCCTTAAATTCGATTGCTGCCTTCACAAAACCGACAAAAAGTGGGTGAGGGTTTTCCACCTTGCTTTTAAGCTCAGGGTGAAACTGAACACCAATAAACCACGGATGGTCTTTAAGTTCAACAATTTCAACCAAGTTTTGCTGTGGATTTAGGCCTGTAGCCATCATGCCTTTTGCCTCGTAATCTTTCAAATAGATATTATTAAACTCGTAGCGGTGGCGATGTCGTTCGGTTATGTGCTGAGATTTATATATTTCGTAAGCCTTTGTTTTCTTAAACAAACGGCAATCGTAGCTACCCAAACGCATAGTGCCGCCTTTTTCGGTTACTTCGCGCTGTTCCTCCATCATATCAATTACCGGATGCTTTGTTTTAGGGTTCATCTCTGTGCTGTGTGCATCTTTCATTTTAAGCACATTGCGACCAAACTCTATAACAGCGCACTGCATGCCCAGGCAAATACCAAAAAACGGGATTTTATTTTCGCGAACGTACTTAATAGCAGTTATTTTACCTTCAATACCTCTATCGCCAAAACCCGGAGCTACCAATACGCCATCTAAGTCGCCAAGCTTTTCACCAACATTGCTTTCGTTGATATGTTCACTTTGAATAGAAACCACTTTTACCTTGCATTCATTAGATGCACCGGCGTGAATAAATGACTCTAATATTGACTTATAGGCATCTTGAAGTTCAACATACTTGCCAACTAATCCGATTTTAACAGAGTTGGTTGGGTTTTTCAATCTAGAAAGAAACTCTTTCCAGTTTTTAAGGTCCGGTTCGTTGCGCTTAGGGAGTTTGAGTTTAGTGAGCACAATTTCATCGGCGTTTTCTTCCAATAAGTGCAATGGCACGTCATAAATAGTTTTCACGTCTAATGCTTGAAATACAGAATTCACATTTACGTTACAAAACAATGCGATTTTTCGGCGCAATTCTTTTGGCAGCGGATGTTCGGTCCTGCAAACGAGAATATCGGCTTGTAACCCGCTTTCAAGAAGCAACTTAACACTATGTTGAGTAGGTTTTGTTTTTAATTCGTGCGCGGCATTCAAATAAGGAATTAGGGTTAGGTGGATAATAATGCATCTTTTATCGCCCAATTTCCATTTTAACTGTCGAACCGCTTCTATATATGGAAGTGATTCAATATCACCCACGGTTCCACCAATTTCCGTAATAACGATGTCGTAATTGCCTGATTCACCGAGTAAAAGCATACGTCGTTGAATTTCATCGGTGATGTGCGGAATTACTTGCACAGTTTTACCTAAAAACTCTCCGGCGCGCTCGCGATTAATTACATTTTGGTAAACAGCACCTGTAGTAACATTATTGGCCTGAGAGGTTTCAATACCCAAAAAGCGTTCGTAATGACCCAAGTCCAAGTCGGTTTCTGCACCGTCTTCGGTTACATAGCATTCTCCATGTTCATATGGGTTAAGAGTTCCAGGGTCTACATTAATGTAGGGGTCAAATTTCTGGATGGTGACTCTAAAACCGCGAGCTTGTAATAATTTGGCTAATGATGCGGAAAAAATCCCTTTTCCCAGCGACGACGTTACTCCACCCGTAACGAAGATATAGCGAGCTTGATCATTCTTCATAACGGGCTATAAAGGTAGGTTAAATAAAATTAGAGACTATTAACATGATGTTGGTAACAGCTAAAATGGTGGAACTTGAATAAACTTGCTTTTCCCCATTCAAAAATAGCAAAGGATTGCTTTACTATGGAAGAATTATATTTTTTTGATTCATTTATATAAATGTAGAAATGCCTTGCTTTTGACGTTAAGAAATTGATATTGTTAATTTATGGCTTTAGAATTTGAAACGAAACTGTTGACAATGCGGTTTATTTTTCGTAACTTTCACTTTTTGTGGCATCAATTGATGCATTTTTGAATATGTAATTTATGTTATGCAATTTGAAAAGGGCTATTTAAATCTTTGTAAATGAAATTATATATTAAATATATGGTTAGCATCCGTTGTAAGCTGATGGTAAAGGCTGAGTTGGACCGACTTGGATTAAGTTACAGTTATGTGGACCTTGGCGAGGTGGATGTTAAAGAAAACATTACTAAGGAGCAAAAAGAGCTTTTGAAAACAGCGTTGGCAAATGTAGGATTAGAACTGATGGATGATAAGAAGGCAATCTTAATTGAAAAAATTAAATCAGTAATTATTGAGATGGTACATTATGCAGAGGAAAGGCCCAAAAACAAATTTTCAGATTATTTGAGTGAAAAATTGGGTTATGATTACACCTACCTTGCAAATTCATTTTCTGAAGTTACAGGAGTAACAATTGAGCATTTTATTATTGCACATAAAATAGAACGGGTAAAAGAATTGCTTATTTACGATGAGTACAATCTAACCGAAATTTCCTATAAATTAAACTACAGCAGCGTTGCGCATTTGTCGAACCAGTTTAAAAAATTTACCGGATTAACACCTACATTCTTTAAGCAACTCAAGCAGTATAAGCAAGGTGTTCCAGGCAAAGTGTGAATGATGTAAAGCTAAAGAGCAATTATGTAATAGTATAAATATTTTTAGGCTGCACCTTTACGGCATATTAAAAATATAAATATTATGAAAAATCTAATTAGTAAAGTTGCATCAAGCATAGTTTTAATGGTAATCTTTTCTGTAAGCAGTTTAGATGTTAAATCTCAAGGTGCTGAATTTGGCGTGCGTTTTATGCCAACCTATTCTGCATTCGACATTCAAAGTTCTGAAGGTGGAGTTATCCAGGGAACTGTAACACTTGGTTATGGCATCGGCGCATTCGTCGGCTTAAATCTAACAGATCATTTTGGATTACAGGGCGAAGTTATTTATAGCTCGATAAATCAAAAATATACTGAGTTAGATGTTGAGAAAAAAATCACGCTAAAGTATGTAAATATTCCATTGTTGGCTGTGCTTAATACCGGCAAATCGTTACCGGTTAATTTAAGTTTAGCAGCAGGTCCTCAATTTGGTATTAGCGTTGGTAGCAGCATCGACGGTTCTGTAGAAGGTGATAGCCTTATTCTAGTTCCTGTGCTGGCTGTTAAAAAAGGCGATTTAGGTGTTGCTTATGGCGCAGGCATTGATTTTGGTCTTGATCCTGCCAATATGATTCGTTTGGGTCTGGGATTTCGCGGTGTATTCGGATTGTTTGATATCAGTGATGATAGTAAAACACAAACTACCGACAAGTATTATGTGCTTGACCGCACTCAAATAAAAACTTATTCTGTTTATATGGGCCTCTCAATATTATTCTGATACATAGTACAAAGAGATAATATAAACGTTTATTGATATACAATACCTGTTTCCACTGTGAAACGGGTTTTGTTTTTTATGTAAAATGAGCATAGCACATGGTTTAATTTTGCAATACGTTTATTATGAAATATGTGAATTGTATAAATTAATTTATAAATTATGTAAGTAAGAAATGTTGTATAATGTTCAATTTTGATGCATAGCAATTATGCAATCATTTCAAATTAAAACACATGATAACTACCGATTCACCCAACTACTTTTATAATGACACTTCCATTCGCAGTAGGAAGTATGCATTGTTAACGGCCAATGAAATAGTTATGCTGCTTCCTGAGTATAAAACGGTATTGGCCGATTTGCAAGATAAGTGGCAAGCTGCACATTCATTTAAGAAACACATTATTCAATTGTATTAATTAAAAAAAAATTATAAGATGAAATTATTTAAATTACAATTTATCGCATTCTTCCTTTTAAGCATTACTGTTTTGGGTTGTAAGTCAGCTGCGGAAAAAAATGAAGCTGCCAAAGAAAATTTAAAGGATGCTCAAGCTGAATTGAAAGAGGCAGAACAAAACGCTGCCGATGTTCAGGCTGAACTAGTTAAAAATGAAGAATGGATCGAATTCAAGCGCACTTCATTGGCACAAATTGAAGAAAATGATCAGCAAATTGCAGAATTAAAAGTGAAAATGAGCAAATCCGGAAAAACCTTTGATACCTTGTATGCAAAGCGCATTGAGCGTTTAGAAGAAGATAATGCAAGTATGCGTATGCGCATTATCGCTTACGAAAAAGGACAGTCAGGTTGGGAGAGTTTTAAAGCCGAGTTTAATCATGATATGGAAGCTATTGGAAACGGTATAAGAGAGTTGAGTGTTGACAATAAATAGTTGATTTTGAAGTGTTATTTCAGATTTTACATAAAAATGAAGTTGTAAATAATTAAGAAATAATACCTGTAAAAGCTAACAAAAGTCATAGCATCACCCCAGGAAATTCATTATTTTAGCATTTAACTACAAGTAGTATTACTTGGTAGAATAAGAGGAAAAAATGTGGCATACTAAACCTGTTGATAGCGTACTTAAAGAATTGGATGTAGATTATGCCAAAGGCCTTACAGAAGCCGATGCATCGCAGCGATTAATTAAATACGGTGTTAATAAAATACACGGGAAACATGTAAAAAGTGTTTTTCGTGTTTTTTTTGCTCATTTAATTGACTGGCTAATTATTATATTAATTGTTGCAGCTATTATAACCCTGTTTATGGGTGAATATATTGATGCAGCTATTATTATTGCAGTAATTTTTATCAATGCCACACTTGGCACAATACAGGAAATTCGAGCAACTAAAGCTATTGAAGCTTTACAAAAACTTACATTTCCACTTGCAATTGTTCGCCGTGATGGCAACATTGTTAAAGTTGATGCTACCCAATTAGTAATCGGAGATATCATATTATTAGAAGCCGGTTCTCACATTCCTGCCGATTTGAGATTAATTGAAACGGCACTTTTGCAAATCGATGAATCGGCGTTAACCGGTGAGTCAGTTCCTTCAAAAAAAGATGTAAAAATTGAGATTAGCGATGAAAATATTCCATTAGGCGACAGATCAAATTGTGCTTATATGTCAACCATGGTTACTAACGGAACCGGCGTAGGTGTTGTGGTTGCTACAGCTATGGACGCTGAGATTGGAAAGATTGCAAAATTAATTAATGATGAAAAGCGCACACTTACGCCATTAGAAGCTCGCCTGCAGAAATTGGGGAAAACATTGGGATTAATTGCAATTGGTATTTGCCTTGCCATTTTTTTTATTGGATTAATTCAGGGCAGAAATATTACAGAAATGTTTTTAACTGCAGTATCGTTAGCGGTGGCAGCAATACCGGAGGGCTTAGCAGCAATTGTGGCAGTTGTGCTTTCTATTGGTGTAACAGGTATGGCTAAACAACAAGCTATTGTAAAGAAATTATCGGCTGTTGAAACACTAGGGAGTGTAAATATTATTTGCACCGATAAAACAGGTACGCTAACGCAAAATAAAATGACAGTTCTTCAATATTTTACTTGGGATAAACAAGTAATAATAGACGATGAAAATACTAAGCAGGTAGGTGAAGATGTTACCTTGTTAAGTAATGCTTTGCTTTTGTGTTCAGATGCCACAATGAATAATGATGAGGCAATTGGTGATCCAACCGAAATTGCCTTGTTAGTTTTTAGTGATAGATTGGGATTTAATAGAACAACCATAGTTAATGAGCATAAACGAATTTCCGAATTTCCTTTTGATGCAACCCGGAAATTAATGTCTACATTGCATGAATTCAACAGTGAGTTTCATGTTTATACTAAAGGTGCAATAGTTAGTTTATTGGCTATTTGCAAAGAAATTTTAATTAATGGAAAAGTTGTACCGATTTCCAATACACATATTAATCATATTCGTGAAATTGCCGAAACCATGTCGAATGAGGCCTTGCGAACACTTGGCGTAGCCTACAAAAAGGTAACCGGGAAAGTGGAACATGCCGAGATGGAAAAAGATTTAGTTTTTATTGGAATGGTTGGCATGTTGGACCCACCACGGAAGGAAGTTAAATCAGTTATTGAGCGTGCTTTTAAAGCAGGTATTACAACCATTATGATTACCGGTGATCACAAGCATACCGCTTTTGCCATTGCTAAAGAATTAAGCATTGCAGACTCCATGGATCAAGTTTATACAGGAATGGAAATTGATGACCAGGATGTTGATCACTTGTTGGAACACGCGGCTAAGTATCGTGTTTTTGCACGAGTGTCACCTGAACATAAAGTTAATATTGTAAAATCATTAAAAGCGGCCGGAAACGTTGTAGCAATGACCGGTGATGGTGTAAATGACGCCCCATCACTTAATGCCGCAGACATAGGCATTGCAATGGGAAAAGGCGGAACAGATATTGCCAGAGGAGCAGCAGATATGATTCTTGTTGATGATAATTATGTTACTATTATAAATGCTGTTGAGCGCGGAAGAAATATTTATAATAGTATAAAAAAATCAATATTATTTTTATTAACTTGTAATCTTGGTGAGGTGATCGCCGTATTTATTACAATAGTTGCAGGATGTAGTGCTCCATTAATTGCAACCCAGTTGTTATGGATTAATTTAATTACTGATTCGCTCCCGGCACTGGCATTAGGTTTAGACAAAGGTAGCCCTGATGTAATGGAGCGTAAGCCGCGAAGTATTAGTGAAAGTTTCTTTTCCGGTAATGCCGGATGGCGCGTTATTGTAGGAGGTATTATTATTGGAAGTGTAACCATTGCTGCGTTTTGGTTTGGATATTTTGTGCATGGATATAGCGTTTTTAACACCGATGTTCCGGACGTTGTATTAAGTTATGCTCGTTCACTTGCATTTATGGTTTTAGTAATTGCCCAGTTGTTTTATGCATTAACTTTAAGAAGTTCAACTCAGTCTGTTTTTAACAAGCAATTTTTTAAGAATAAATTGCTAATAATCTCACTGGCAGTAGGCATCTTACTTCAAATACTTATATTTAATATCGCCTTCTTACGCGATGCGTTTCACCTGCAAATGCCGGATGTAAATGGTTGGATTGCAATATCCATTTTAGGAATTTTTCCACTCGCTGTAAGTGAAGTATTAAAAGTTTTTCTACGATTTTCTATTTCCGGAAAGCCAAAGCAGTAATAATTTCATCCGCCTGTTTATGTAAATCTTATGTTACATACTTTAAAGTGTGAATTTTGTAATTAGTTTCGAAAGTTATGTAAGGTTAAGTAACAGCACATGCGCATCTTTGCTATTGGAGGTTTAACATTTATTAATATGGTTTTTTAGTTAGATTAGTTAGTTAACAATTTGATATAAATAGTTTACCGCTACTTCAGTATGAAAGAATTTAAAGTAATTAAGCACGGTATTTTGTTAGAAAAAACTAAAAATAAGTTTGAAGATGAAGGTGTTTTAAATCCTGCAACAATTGAAAATAAGGATGGCATGCATGTTTTTTATCGTGCCGTTAGTAAAGGAAATCACTCAAGCATTGGATATTGTAAATTATCGGGTCCGCTTACAGTGAATGAAAGAAAAATTATCCCCATACTAGAGCCTGAAATGGATTACGAGTCTCATGGTATTGAAGACCCACGCATGGTGAAAATTGATGATTTATATTATCTTACTTATACAGCATACGATGGAGTAAATGCACTCGGCGCACTCGCAACTTCTAAAGATTTGGTAACATTTGAAAAGCAAGGACTTATTGTGCCAAAGATGACCTACGCCGAATTTTCACTATTAGTAGAAGGTATCGGTGGAATTAACGAGAAGTATTCAAGGTATAACAACAATCACGGTGTTACCGAAACTTTAGGGAAAGTAATATTGGTGTGGGATAAGAATGTGATTTTATTTCCAAGAAAAATTAACAATAAATTTTATTTTCTGCATAGAGTGAAACCGGATATTCAAATTGTTTCGATTGCAGATTGGCATGAATTAACACCTGAATTTTGGCACACTTACTTTAAAGAATTGGATAAACATATTGCATTATGTCCAAAATTGGAACATGAAATAAGTTACATAGGCGGCGGTTGTCCACCCATTGAAACTGAAGCGGGTTGGTTGTTAATTTATCATGCAGTACATGACACGGTTAATGGATTTGTTTATGCAGCGTGTGCAGCATTAATGGATTTGAATAATCCACAAATTGAAATTGCCAGATTACCTGAGCCATTATTTCTGCCCGACATAGACTGGGAGCTTTCAGGCGAAGTTAATAATGTTTGCTTCCCTACAGGAACCATACTTGAAGATGATACTTTGTATATATATTATGGAGCTGCTGATGAACAAATTGCTTGCGCTTCAGTAAGTCTTTCGGCTCTTATTAATAAACTTTTACTTATCCCTCGCATATTATGATAACGAATTTAATAGCAACAACCTTAGCCAAGCCGGTAATAAATTATGCACCAAAACTGATTACATCAGGGCTTATACAACAAGCATTGGTTAAAATACGTAAACCGGAAATTTTATTTATGACTTCGTATCCACCAAGAGAATGCGGCATTGCTACATTTTCACAAGATACAATTGAATCGCTCAGTAATAAATTTGGCAAGAATTTCGCTTCGTCTGTTTGTGCCATAGAAAATGGAGATGAAGACATTGCTTATGATACGCGGGTTAAATATATATTTAAAGCAAACGTCGAAGCGTCTTATTTAAAACTTGCAAAAATAATTAACAGAGATGCAACAGTCGATTTGCTGGTAATTCAGCACGAGTTCGGTTTTTTTGATAAACATAAATCCTCTTTCAATAGTTTTATGTCAATGATTTCTAAACCAAAGATTATTGTTTTTCATACTGTTTTGCCAAATCCTGATAGCAATTTATTAAGTCATATTAAGCAGTTGAGCAATCTGGTTAAATCAATAATTGTAATGACAAATACTTCGGCTAATTTGTTGATTAGAGATTATGGCATTCCTAAAAGTAAAATTGCAATAATACCACACGGAACCCATTTAGTTGCGCATACTGAGAAAGACACCTTAAAACAAAAATATGGCTTAACAGGCCGGATTGTACTTTCCACATTTGGATTGTTGAGTTCAGGAAAAAATATAGAAACAACACTTAGCGCACTACCTAATATTGTATTGAAATACCCCAACGTAATTTTTCTGATTATTGGCAAAACACATCCATCTGTTGTCAAGCAAGAAGGAGAAAGGTATCGCGAAAGTCTTCAGTTGAAAATTGCCGAGCTTAAGTTGGAGCATAATATTAAGTTCATTAATTACTTTCTGCCATTAGATGAATTATTGGAATACTTGCAAATGACAGATATTTATTTGTTTACATCCAAGGACCCAAATCAGGCTGTTAGTGGAACTTTTTCTTATGCAGTTGGTTGTGGTTGCCCAATTATTTCAACACCCATACCGCATGCCGTTGAAGTATTAAAAGATGATGCAGGAATTGTTGTGGATTTTGAAAATGCTACTCAGCTTGAAAGTGCAATTTTCGAATTACTGGATAACGAAAATCATCGGAAAGATATAAGTTCGCATGGTTTACACTGCATGGCAGCAACAGCCTGGGAAAATTCAGCCTTGGCCTACACTAAATTATTTAATGATGTGACGCAGCTAGACTTTACCACAATTTACACTGCACCTAAGCTTAATCTTAATCACATAAAAAGACTTACAACCGATTTTGGTATTATTCAATTTTCTAAAATTTACCAGCCGGATATTAACTCCGGATTTACCTTGGACGATAATGCCAGAGCATTGATTGCAGTTTGTCAGCATTTTGAATTATTTGGAGATGAATCAGACCTGCCATTAATTGCCATTTATCTGAATTTTATTAGCCATTGCCTATTAGATGAGGGTTATTTTTTAAATTATGTAGATAAAGACAAGCAATTTACTGCGCAGAATTATACCACCAATTTGGCAGATGCAAACGGCCGAGCTATTTGGGCCTTAGGTTTTTTAGTTTCATTATCTATGATCATGCCGGCAACATTCGTAAAAAAAGCGCTGTCAATAATGGAAAATGCAGCACCGGGAATAAAGAAAATTTATTCTACACGTGCTATGGCATTTGTGATTAAGGGGTTATATTTTAAAAATTTAAGTTCACCATCCGACAATGACTTGGCTACAATTAAATTATTGGCAAACAGATTCGTGCAAATGTATAAACACGAAACTGATAAAGATTGGCATTGGTTTGAGAGTTATTTCACTTATGCAAATAGTATTTTACCCGAAGCACTATTATACGCATATTTAGCAACAGGAGAAGAAGAATATTGCGAAATTTCAAAAGCAACGTTTGACTTCCTATTGAGCAAGATATTTAGGAATGATAACATTAATGTTATATCAAATAAAACATGGTTGCATAAAAGTAAAATGAATGAGTCTTACCCATTAGGTGGTGAGCAACCAATTGATGTGGCTTATACCATTATTGCTTTGGATTTATTTTACGATGTTTTTGAATTGGATGACTATAAAGATAAAATGATTAGCGCATTTAATTGGTTTCATGGAAAAAATCATTTGAATAAAATTGTTTATAATCCATGCACAGGTGGTTGTTACGATGGGTTGGAAGATTATTATGTTAATTTGAATCAAGGTGCAGAATCTACTTTGAGTTATTTAATGGCGAGATTAACATTGGAAGAATATGTAAATACAGCACCCACAGCAGAGAAGAAAGTGTTTTACACAGTTGATGTTATTTAAATGTGGTAATAATGTAACATTCTTTCGTTATCATGTAATGTATGACATGAGGTTGCAAGTAACTTTGCTTTATAAATGTAGCTGTTTTTATTGTATGGAATTTCCTACAAAAAAATTGTAAAATGAAAAAATTGAACAATAAAATTGTATTTATCACCGGTGGATTATCAGGAATAGGATACGCATGTGCTACTGCGGTTGCCGAAATGGGTGCCAAGGTTGTAATTGCTGACTTAGCCTCTGACAAGGTAGATGAAATAATGAATACAATTCAAATAAGTTCGCCCGAATCTATCTTTGTTGCATGTAATGTGAGCAACGCTTCTGAGTTGTCGCATGCAATTGACACGGTTGTTGAAAAGTTTGGGTCATTAGACATTGCGCTAAATAATGCAGGAATAGGCGGTGAACCAAATAAAACAGGTGATATGACCGCTGAACAATGGTTGAAGGTTATAAATATTAATCTGAATGGGGTGTTTTACAGCATGAAGTATGAATTACTTCAAATGCAGAAACAACGAAAAGGAGTTATAGTTAACATGGCTTCAATTCTTGGCAAAGTTGGCTTTTCAGGCTCGGGACATTATGTTGCAGCTAAACACGGCGTTATCGGATTAACCAAGGTTGCCGCTATGGAATATGCAAGTGATGGTATCCGCATTAATGCCATTTGTCCTGGATTTATTCAAACACCATTACTATCAAAAGCCGGCATAAGTGATCACACGGAAGTTTTAGCTCAAATAGTAAATCTACATCCTATGAAAAGACTCGGAAAAGCGGAGGAGATTGCACAGGCATTTATTTTTCTGGCATCAGATGATAGCTCATTTGTAACCGGAACTGCACTCGATGTGGATGGCGGATATTTAACACAATAAGTAGAAAAAAATATAAATAAATTATGAAACCTGAAATTGGCATTACCGATAAACATCTTCAAAAAAGCATAAGCATACTATCTAGCTTGTTAGCTGAAGAAATGACATTATATATTAAAACAAGAAAATTCCATTGGAATGTAACCGGTGAAAGTTTTATGGAATTGCACAAATTATATGAATCACAATACAAAGAGCTGGAAGCTACTATAGATGAAATTGCCGAGCGAATTGGTAAACTCGGTGAGCGCACAATTGGTACAATGAAAGAGTTTGAAAAACTCGCAACAATTAAGGAAAGCCCCGGTAGTTATCCTTCAACAAAAGATGCTATTTTGGAGTTGCTTGCTAATCATGAAATTATTATTGTGCAATTGCGCAAAAGTATTGAAACAGGTAATGATAAAACAAAAGATGCAGGAACGATAGATTTCTTAACAGGTATAATGCAACAGCATGAAACCATAGCTTGGGTTTTACGCAGATATGCGAGTTAATAGAATATTAATGTGCTGCTTGTGAAATCATTGTCCCTTTTAAACAAAAATTATATACAAGCCATAATAAATACCCATGGATCACAAATTCCAAGCATGGAGCACTTACAGTCTGACTAAAGTAACCACTTTTCCCCAAAAGTGGTTACTCAAACTGTTTTTTTGTAATGTTTTTTAATTTAAGCTCAAATCATTTAAAAAAGCAAAAATATAAGTAAAAAAATAATTGCATATAACAACTAAAAATCGATTTTAATCATACATATCTTATCCTATTTAAACTAAAGTTAACTTAATTGTTTAGATAGAAATAAGGTAAGAAAATTTCAATATTTATTTAACTTTTTAATAAAAAATCATCATTATGGGAAATCTTTTATACATTATCGCCGTTATACTAATAGTATTTTGGGCGATTGGCTTTTTCGCTTACAGCGCGGGCTCAATAATACATATTTTATTAGTAATCGCAATAATTTCGGTTCTGGTAAGAGTTATTCAAACCGGAAGAGTTGTAAAATAATAGCTATGAAAAATTCAAATATCGTTTTAGGTGTAATTGCCGGTGCGGCAGTTGGAGCCATAATTGGTGTGTTGTTTGCGCCTCATAAAGGTAGCAAAACACGTCGCAGAATTGTTAACAAAGGTGTTGACCTTACTGAAGACATGAAGGAAAAATTTGACGATGTTGTAACTGTGGTTCAGAATAAGTACAACACATCTATGAAGGAAGCAAGGCAAGCTGTAAAACAGTATGTTCATGATAATGTATAATTAATATCTGATTTGAATCGTCTCCTTTAGCTATAAAGCTGTGATTATCAAATCGATGTTGAATAATATATTATAATTGATAGTAGTGTTTTTGAATAGCAACTTTTTTAGGTGAAAGCCGGAACTAATATTTATCATTTTGAAGTGAGGGAATGTTAATCTAGTTCACTTAAAAAAGTTACTTGTGGGGTCATTCTTTGATGAATGGCACCCTTTTTATTTTATGACATCTTGTAATTTTCCTAAACTAAGCGACAAAGCGCTGAATTGAGATTTGATATTTTTGCATTATTTTTATATAAAATTTCAAACTATAGTTTTATGAGTATGGAGGATTATATTTCAATAAATAAGCAAAGTTGGAACAACCGTGTTGATGCACATATGAAATCTGCATTTTATGATGTATCCGGCTTTTTGAATGGCAATTCATCCCTTAAGGAAATTGAGATAGCAATGCTTGGTGATTTAAAAGGGAAATCTATCTTGCATTTGCAATGTCATTTCGGGCAAGATACCATTTCATTAGCGCGTTTAGGTGCTTTTGTAACCGGTGTAGATTTAAGCGATGTAGCAATTGCACAAGCACGCAATTTAGCTATTCAAACAAATGTAGATGTCGAATTTATTTGTTGTAATATTTATGATTTGCCACTCCATTTAGATAAGCAGTTTGATATTGTTTTTACCAGTTACGGCACTATTGGCTGGTTACCTGATCTCGACAAATGGGCATCAGTTGTTGCCAAGTTCTTAAAACCGGGTGGTTCATTTGTATTTGTTGAATTTCATCCTGCGGTTTGGATGTACGATGACAATTTTGAAAAAATTGCTTATAATTATTTTAATGAAGGACCAATTTTGGAGCAAGAAAGTGGAACGTATGCCGACAAAGATGCACCCATTGCACAGCATTATGTAATGTGGAATCATGGATTTGGTGAGGTTTTAACTGCTGTGATTAACAATGGATTATCAGTTTCATTATTTAAAGAATTCGATTATTCGCCCTACAATTGTTTCAAAGAAACAGTTGAGTTTGAACCCGGAAAATTTCGTATTAAACACTTTGGTAATAGATTTCCAATGGTATATGCACTAAAAGCACTAAAAACTAAACTATAATTTTTTAATTAAATAAGTGCGTATTTGTTGATGGCTATTGGGTTTTACAATTTGATGGCGCTACCGGAGCATTGTTGTCTATAGAACTCAGGTGTTCCGACTTCATAGAAAAAATACACGATGTTTCTATTCTTGACTTCTATTATGGAACTACAAATGGGCAAATTAAATTAGTGAATACCAGTAAACTTTGATTGGAATTGTTTGTTTTTACCATGACCGGTTTTTGGTTAAGGTATAGGCCAAAACAAACGCGTAGAAACTAAAAAACTACTAAAAAATTTAACGTAATATTTTATTCAAGTCATCAGGACTATCAATTCCAATGGTGTCCATTGTAGTTTGAATTACCCGAATAGTAAATCCATTTTCAAGCCACCTTAATTGTTCCAGTGATTCTGCTTGCTCAAGCGCTGTAGGTGTTAGCTGAATTAATTGTTTTAATACTGCAGTTTTAAAGGCATAAATTCCAATATGCTTATAATAATGTGAAGTGCTATTTCGGTCGAATGGAATTACACTCCGCGAAAAATATAATGCATTATTATTACATGTAAATACAACTTTTACTACATTCGGATTTATTAGGTCGGCATCATCATCAATATGTTTTACTAATGTTGCAATTTTTGTTTCCGGATGTTCAAATGCAGATAATAATAACATTAATTGTTCAGGTTGTATAAATGGTTCATCACCTTGAATATTAACTACTATATGCGGCTCTGTATTTAATTTTGTAATTACCTCACCAATTCTGTCTGTTCCCGATTGATGGTTAGTTGCTGTTAAAATAGCCTCCCCACCAAAAGCTTGAACATGCTCATAAATCCTTTCATCATCGGTGGCAACTATTATTTTCGAAAACGCCTCCACCTTTTGCGCTTGCAAATAAACACGTTGTATCATTGAAATACCATCAATTTCTACCAATGGCTTTCCCGGAAATCGGGTAGAAGCATAACGGGCCGGTATAACTGCAATAATATTCATGCGCTAAAGATATACGTTAATTTAATATTCCATTTTTAATCACACCGTGATCTGCACTTTTCTAACAATTAAATAGTTGTTTTTAACTTCCATTATTTTAACTTCGCTTCCTTTTAAAATAAACTCGCCATCACTTTGCCCATCGCACCATTCATTGTCGATTAGTATTTTTCCGGCGGGACGTAAATCGCTCATGGCAATGCCAATTTTTCCAATCATTGTAGCCGGCTCGTTAAACATATTCGTATTGTAACCTTCGGTATTATTTTCGGAGGTTTGGAGAGATAATTCCTTAAAAAGTTTCGACTTGGTGAACCGTCCGAAGAAGGCAAACATAACTGCCAACGATATTACAAATGAACTCAACACAACTAAAACAGATTCAGTAATTGCTGATTGTCCGCTTAGCTCAAAATTAAAACCGATATTTTTTATCATACTTAAAACTAATCCAGAAAAGGTTAGTATAATACCGGCTATGCCTGTTACACCAAAACCGGGGACGACAAATATTTCAAGCACTATTAAAATCAATCCGATAACAAATAATAATATTTCCCAGTTGGCGGCCAAGCCTTCAACATATAACGGAGCGAAATAAAGTAAGGCTGCAATAATGGCAATAACTAATGCAAAGCCAATTCCGGGACTTTGTAATTCAAAATAAATTCCCAGGAAAATAAAGGTGATACACAAGCCACGCAAAACAGGGCTCAACAAAAACGACATCACTTTATCCATACCTGTTGTTTCATATTCGGTAATCGTATAATTAGTGATATTGGCTTGCGCTAAAACTGCTGCAACACCATCAGCTTCGCCTTCGCAGTATCCGTTGGCTATGGCTTCGCTGGTAGTAAATGTTAATATTTTTCCGGAATCTATAACGCCCGGAACTGCGCCACCACCTTGCACCATTGCTTCTGCAATTTCAGGATTTCTATTATTAGCTTCTGCTGTTGAACGCATAATTCCACGCATATAAGCTTGGTATTTTTCATCAACAACCTTGCCTTCTTGGTCAACAACGCTGGCTGCGCCAATTTTAGCAAATGGCGACATATATATTGAGTCGCAACTAAGTGCTATTAAAGCGCCTGCACTTGCTGCATTATTGGTTACATAGCATAACACCGGGATAGGACAACGCAGTAATTTAACGTGAATTGTGTCGCCGGCATCTAAAAGCCCGCCGTAGCTATCCAAGCTCATTAATACATAATCGGCATTCATGGCAATAGCTTCTTCAATGGCGCGATCAACTATTCGAACCGACGATTGCATAATATCTTCATGCAGTTCGAAATAGTAAATTTTCGTTTTAGTCGAATTATCCACATTCACAGTGCTTTGGCCCTGTGTGAATAAAAGTACACTCAGGAGTAAGATGGTGAATAAAATCAATCGTGATAAGACTCTACGCATGGTTAACAGGTTTACTTTTGCATGTGAACAATTTGTTAATAAACAATAGTCTCACAAAAATACGCGTTAATTATGGAAGCACTTTTACAAGACAAGAATATGAAGCGAATTTGTGTATTAATTCTCGTGCTCCTTTGGGCATGGAGTGTGGTTGGAAACGGCACTGTACCTGGAGATTCACTCGGTTTAAAGGTGGTTGACGGCAAAACTTTAGTTGTTTATAAAATGAGCGCCGGTGAAACCGCTTATGCTGTAAGCAGAAAATTTAGTGTTGCCTATAAAGATTTAACAGCTGCCAATCCGGGGGTTGATATGGGTGCTTTGAAGATTGGACAAGAAATTTTGGTACCAACATTAAACAGTAATACCGCAGCGGCTAATGTTGTAAAATCGGAACCGGTAGTTGAAAAACGCGACGAACGAGTTTCCGAACCTGTTAAAGAAACGCCTATAGAAAAAGCACCCGAAGTAACAGTCTTGAAAGAAGAACCGGTTGCAGTGGTTAGTTCATCCAGCACAACAACAGATAAGGAAGTCCTTTCTGAAAACGATTTAAGTACATCTCCGGCAACAACAACAACCGATAAAACAAAATCGTTTGGGCAATTATATGCTGAATATATGTCCGGTGAAATGATTGCTGCTTCAGAAAAAGGTGTTGCTACATGGATTGAAAATAATGGCATTCAAACAGCAGGAGATAGATTTTATGCATTACATAATTCAGCTCCCGTTGGCTCTGTAGTGAAGGTGCGCAATTTGATGAATAACAGAACTATCTATGCAAAAGTTATTGGCAATTTAACCGAAAGCGAAGTAAATGAAAAAGTGCTGATTAAATTAAGTGCAGGCGCTGCTGAGCGTTTAAATGTTTTAGATAATCGGTTTGTGGTTGAGATAACATACTACACCACCGATGCAGAGGCAATGAAATAAATTCGTTCGTTAATAAGTGTGAAAAGCGATGAGGCGTGACTTGTCGCTTTTTTTATTTTTGCTATTTGCAATAATAAAAATAACCTATAATACGTTTTGCAATAAAACATATTATGAAAACTCTGTTGTACCTAACTTTCACGTTAGCTTACCTCTCTGCGGCCGGACAACAAAAAATTAATAGTGTTTATTTTGAAAATGATGAATTTACATTGGATGCTACCGATAAAGTAGTTATTAGTGAATTTGCGTCGTTTATGCTCACACAAAAGGAAAGTGTAACCGGAATAGATATTATAGGTTATACTGATACGTTTGCTAGATCTGAATACAATGTTGTTTTGTCGGAGAAACGAGCCTTGTCGGTGAAGCAGGAACTTGAACAGTTATTACCTCAAGATTTGATTACAAAAATTACTATTAAATGGCATGGTGAATTGCTGCCAACTCAAATTCCACAAGGGTTTCATTATACAGAGCGCTGCGCGGATATGGTGGTAAATTATACCGTTAAGCAAACAGAAATACCTGAAGTGGAACCCATTTCCGAATTATTTAAATTAATGCGCAATCCTGTTCAAGATTTTACGATTAATGCACAACGGGATACTATTTTGATAGGAGATGAAGGTACCATAATCAATATAAAAGCAAATTCATTTTATATTCCGGAGAATTTAAAAGATGAAAAAGTAGAAATTATTTTGATAGAGTATTATGATTATGCTTCTATGATAATAAATGGACTGTCCACAACAGCAGGTGAATCGCAACTTGAAACCGGTGGGATGATTTATTTAAATGCAAAAATTGGCAATAGAATGTTAACAGTGCGAGAAGAAAACCCAATAACTATGATGTTCCCGGTTGATAATTTGCAAGATGATATGCAATTATTTATCGGACAGCATGACGATAAGGGAAAAATGGATTGGCAACTCACACGCAATCGCATGCAGCGATTTAATGCGCAACAAGTAAACTTTTTATTGTATCCCGGCAACTTTAAAAAGAAGAAGTATCGAAAAGATTGTCCCTATTTATTTTGTGGAATTAGGCAAGACTTAAATATAGACGACACAAAGTATAAGGAAAAAAGAGCCTATTATTTAACAGACTGGAAAGCATACCATGCGTATGTAGACAGCATGTGCGTTGCATTTGGAGTAACCGATTACAGGAAATTGGCACGCATTTTACAAGCTAAAGCAAGAAAGCAAGAGCAAGCAAACTATTATGTTGCCAATACAACTGGAATGGGTTTTGTGAATTGCGATAGATTTATGAATTTACCTGCAACAGAGCGCGTTATGGTTGCTATTGATGAAACACCTTCGGAAAATATTACTGCATTTCTCATTTTTAGCTCAATCAAAAGTATTGTACCGATTAACTACAACAAACCCTCCGAATATGTTTTCGAAAACATTGGAAAGGGTTACGACTGCTCAGTTGTAGTAATTAAATATGACAACAAAATACCTTACTTAAGTGTAACACCCATTGTAACAAGTAATGATGTTAGAATTAAACCCGAATATGTGCAATTGTCAGCATCAGCACTCAAGCAAGAATTATCAAAACTCAACTAGCAATAATTGTATTGGATTTGAATGTAGGTTTTTATAATTTGTCTGCTCAACAAATCAAGGGCTAAAAAAAATAGTATTACATGGTTTACTCCTTGCGCAAATTAATTTGTGCTATTTATCATGTTCCATTTCCTAACCACACCCAATAAAAAAATCCCTCGAAAGAGGGATTTTTTTTAACAATTAAGTTTATTTTATTTTACAAATAGTAATTCACGATACTTCGCTAATGGCCATTTATTATCCGGTAAATAGCGTTCAAGCATATCGGCATGCTCGCGAATTTCATCAAATAATGTTTTTACATTATTGCAATAAGCAAATGCTTTTTCGCGTGCATGGTCAATACGGTTAGCGCGTTTGCGTTCCTCAACCATGCGCTCCAAAGCAGCGCGTAAATGATTTAAATGTAATGTGATATTTTTAGCAAGGTCAATTTGTTCTTTGTAAAAATCTTCGTTTAAACCTACTGCTTTTAATTTCATCACATTGTCGAGTAATGCATTTTGGTATTCAACTGCTGCCGGTAAAACATAGTTGTAAACAAGTTCACCGTAAATACGCGCTTCAATTTGAATTTTCTTGGCATATTCTTCAAATTCAATTTCAATACGGGCATGCAATTCGCGGTCAGTGAAAATATTATTTTTTACAAAAATGTTTTTTGCGCGTTCGGTCGAATAAAAGTCAATTGCTTCAGGTGTAGTTTTTACGTTGTTGAGACCACGGTTTTCAGTTGCTTCCTTAGCCCATTCATCGCTGTAGTTATCGCCTTCAAACAAGATGTTTTTGCTTTCGCCAATATATCTTGTTAAAACTTTAATAATGGAATTATCTTTATTTTCGCCTGACTTAATTAATGCATCCACTTCTTCGCGGAACGCTTTTAATTGAGCTGCTACAATGGTATTAAGGGTAGTCATTGCCTTGCTGCAATTTGCACTGGAACCAACAGCGCGGAACTCAAATTTATTGCCGGTAAATGCGAACGGACTTGTTCTGTTTCTGTCAGTATTATCTAACATCAAATCCGGAATTTTATTATGGATATCTAAGCGCAAATCGGCTTTATCTAAATCGTCGAATGTTTTGCCATCAACGCGATTTTCAATTTCATTTAATACGCTGCGTAATGCCGTACCAATAAACGCTGAAATAATAGCCGGAGGTGCTTCATTGGCACCAAGGCGATGATCGTTATTGGCACTTGCAATACTTGCTCTTAATAAATCTGCATTGTCGTGAACTGCCTTAATGGTATTAATAAAGAAAGTTAAGAATTGTAAGTTTGTTCTTGGCGTTTTTCCCGGGCTTAATAAGTTTTTTCCGGTATCAGTTCCCAAACTCCAATTGTTATGTTTACCTGATCCATTTACACCTGCAAATGGTTTTTCATGAAATAACACACGCAGTTTATGGTGACGAGCAACTTTTTCCATCACATCCATTAATAAACAGTTATGGTCAACGGCTATGCTCGCTTCTTCAAACATTGGTGCACATTCAAATTGACCCGGCGCAACTTCATTGTGTCGAGTGCGCAATGGTATGCCCAACTTATGACATTCCATTTCATAATCAACCATGTAATTAAATACGCGTTCAGGAATGGTTCCGAAATAATGGTCTTCCAATTGCTGACCTTTTGCCGGATAATGACCAATTAAAGTACGACCACAAATACTTAAATCAGGGCGATTTAAAAACAATGCTTCATCTACTAAAAAATATTCTTGTTCCCAACCTAACGTTGCCGTAACTCGGGTAACACTTTTATCGAAATACTGACAAACAGGAACGGCTGCTTCGTCGAGAAGATGTAATGATTTTAATAAAGGTGCTTTATAATCTAATGCTTCACCTGTGTAAGAAACAAAAATTGTTGGAATACATAATGTATTTCCATTTCCAAGTTCCATAATAAATGC
>JANMLV010000140.1:0-1943 GCA_031372705.1 Bacteroidota bacterium
GTTGTTGGTGTAGAAATGGGTAATGAATGTAATCTTGGTTGGGCAACAGATATAATGGGTTTTTATGCGTTTGATGATTATTGGAATTTAATAAATGGGAAAGGAAAAGGCGATGACCCTATCGGGGAACTCACACCGGAATTTGAAGCTTGGCTAGACGATTTTTCAGAATATGTATTCAGCGAAGATTATTTCGACGACCATGATTTTATTGCTGCCTTTAAAGCAGAACCAACATTTAATATGAAAGTAGGTATTCCGGCAGCCAATTTGAAAGATAATGATTCCACCAATTTTGCGTTTCGAATAATGGAAGATTTATCCACTTCCTGGAACGAAGATTTAGTTGCCCATTATACTGATAGCCTTGCATTTGGCAGCCAGGTGCGCTATTTATTTGACGCCGTTATTTTACACACTTACTATGATGCAAAAACAAATTGGGATACATTGGCCACAGCCAATTTGTGCCATGCCACTTATCCTAATTCCGGTATGCCGACGTGTGTGCCAGATAGTATATGTGAAAATTGGGCAGAGGACCGCTGGCAATTTGGCTTTAACGACGACCGCTTAAAAACTGCTTACGAAGCAGTAATCGGGTTAGGGTCTAATGGATTTGGTAATTTTAAACAATTTATCAGAACTCGATATGCTGAATCTTATGATCAGCAAAGAACCGATTTATTATTTGCCGGCACAGCAGCTTGGAAAAAGGATTTATGGACCACTGAATGGAATTTAAAGGATAAGAACACAGATTATGAAGGAAATGACCCAGAACAATATATCCTTTCCTCTTTTTGTAATTCATTTGAGCACGGTTGGCTTACCCACGAATGGTTTTTAAATAATATTAAACAAAATTATGCTTCGGGATATAGACAAGGTTTTCATACCTATTCCACCTTTCATGGTTATGGTGGGGGCTCCTTTTATGCTATGCTCCTTCAATCAGATGAGGCTGATAGAATAAACCATTTAGATGAATTTGGCTTGCCTGATACATTAGCTGATCCACCATCCGGGCAAAACCTATTCTTAAAAAGAACGGTTTATTACACCTATGCCATGTTAAGTGAAATTCAGAAGAAAAATCTGAAATATTTGCAAAGTAATTTTACCGCATACGCCCACAATCCGAATGTGCAGCCAACTGTTTTTATTGACAAACCTAACAAAAAGCTGTACATTTACTATTCAAACATGAAATCTGAAACACAAAGTTATGTGGTAAAAAAAGGCTATCTGCTTGGGTTATATCCGGGCTCAACTGCGTTTGCTTATGGCGAAGCATTGCTTTACAATATTGATCCATTGCAATTATATTCCAATAGTGGTAATAGTTATCTGTATAAAATGAATATTTGTTACAACACCAGCGACCATTTTCATCCTTTTGAAATTCAAGGTATTAATGGTCCAACAGCCAATGTACCGGAGTGTTCAGGACTACCCACTGGCGCAATTTGTGTGACTGTACCGGCAAATTCGTTTGGCTACATTGAAATTCCGTTTTACGTTACACCCCGTGAAGGCATAATTTTAACCGACGATCAAGTTGAACTATTTCCCAATCCGACGGCAAATACTTTTCGCATAAGTTGCACCATTCCCGAGGAGTTGTTTAATGAATTTGTTGTAGATATCTTCGATTTGCAAGGTAAATTAGTCATGCATACCACAACAAGCCAAAATGCAGACATTGATGTAAGTAATTTACCTTCCGATATTTATGTTATTCAAATCAGCAATCGAGAGAAAAGTTTTACCATTACTAAAAAATTGATAAAAATTGAATGATGGAAAACAGAAAATTTAGTTTAAAACAATACTCCGGCTTTGCCGGGGTATTGTTACTTATGCATAATAATACATATGCACAAGCCATATATACTGATATTGACCCTGATGTTGTTTTGCAATTTCAAGGAGATGTTGAA
>JANMLV010000148.1:0-11672 GCA_031372705.1 Bacteroidota bacterium
CCCGCCCCCCCCGCCATTCCTGACAATTCGAAAGTTTTAATTCTCGTTACGCCTTCTAGATCTACACTTACCGCAATTATTACAGCTCGTGAAAAATTCAGCCAATTTCGTATTAACAATGCCGGTTTCAGCGATTACAACCAACTTACATTATACTGTTCTGACCAAACACATTATTCAATTGAAAAAGGTGCAAAAGCTGCAGGTATCGGCTTAGCAAATGTTGTTAAAATTCCAACTGATGTAAATTATGCAATGGACGCAGCTTTGTTAGAAGCAAAAATAATTGAGGATATAGCAGCGGGTAAACAACCATTTATGATAGTGGCTGCGTTAGGCACTACGAGTTCTTTAGCATTTGATCCAATAGATAAAATTGGTGCCATTAGTAAGAAATACAATTTATGGTTACATATTGATGCTGCTTATGCCGGTTCCGGATTTATTTTAGATGAATATAAACATTATTTGAATGGCATTGAATTGGCCGATAGTTATGTATTTAATGCACATAAATGGTTATTTACCAATTTTGATTGTTCGCTGTATTTTGTGAACGATGTTCAACTGCTGATTAACACCTTTTCATCAAATCCCGATTACTTAAAACGCACAATTGATGAAGTTACCAATTTTAAAGATTGGGGTTTACCATTAGGCAGAAGATTTCGCGCTTTGAAATTATGGTTTCTGTTTCGCGGCTATGGGTTAGATGGCATTCGCGCAAAACTCAGGCAACATATTGCATTAGCAAATTATTTTTATAATGCAATTACCAGAGATAATAATTGGGAAATAATGGCACCGTTTGCAATGAATGTAATTTGCTTGCGCTTTCATCCACATTCAATAAGTGATGCTGATAAACTGGATGCAATTAATGAGCAAATGGTTAAGGAAATTAATGCAAAAGGTAATTTCTTTTTATCAGGGACTAAGTTGCGAGGAAAATATGCTATTAGAGTTGTAATTGGACAAACAAACGTAGCTGAAACCCATGTTAAGGCTTTGCTGCAAGCACTTTTAGAAACGGCAGAAAAGGTAAAAAGAATGGGATATTAATAGTGCTTAATCAATAGATTTAATTGCATTCAGCAAAGCTTCGCGTTGCATTTCGAGTTTAATCCTTTCAGCTGCATCCATGCGCTTGAAACGCAAAACCGACCACCATTTTTTAAAGTCGTGATAATAAAAATAGGCAATATTTCCTGCAATAGGGAAAGATACCAAGAAAATTAAGGCAGACAACAAACTGCCTAAAATAGCATAAACGATAAGCATTAAAATCAGGTAATAAATTGGGAAAACAATGAACCCGATTACATACTTACCCGAGCTCCAGAAAATGGTTCTTTTTAATTTGCGTTCAACATACATTTGTGGAATGCGATATGGCACATAATTGATTATCAAACCAAATAAGAATACCGGAAATAAGATTAAAAAATACAATGCCATAAACGTTAAAATGAGTGGCGATTGCCTAACCTTATCAAACGTATTTTCTCTAAAATTAAAAGTGGATAAACTTTGTTTATATGTTTTAAAATCAAGTGCTAAATTTTTCATTTGCTCATGATTTTCAATATTTAATTTTTCGAGTTTAGGCGTAACTGATTTTAAAGCATTGAACCTTGACAATGGCTCGTATCGTTTGCCGGAAGTTAAAACTTCATTGCGTGCATAAAACTCCGCCATTTCGACAATTTCATGATGCAACGCACTATGTTCAACATGTGTGCCGACAAGCTTCATGCCCGATTCAATCTCATCCTTTAACTGGTTAATGGCCAAAGCCGGATTGGCTTTATATTGTTCGTTGTACTTTTTCAGTAAAATTGGTTTACCAAAATTAACAAACTGCCATTTTTTAAAACTTTCTGCACCGGTATAATCTATTCCAACAGGAATAATATGAACATCTAATCCAAAATTGTGGCGTTCTTCGGCCATGAAAGCAATTCTGCAAATTCCCTTTTTGAGCGGACGGATATGTATTTCATTAATACAATTGCCTTCGGGATAAATACCAATCATTGTATTAGCAGCCAATAAATCGGCGCATGCATCAAAGGTTGGCTGATTCATTGCTTTGGTATCAACGCCATCGTGCTCGCGCCAAACGGGTAACATGTGAAAGAAATAGAACAATTTTTCAAAAATAGGCTTGTTAAATGCATCGCCTCTCGCTATTTGCCATACTTGTGTGCTATTAGTATTTACAAAAGCCAGACTATCCATAAAAGCATTGCGATGATTGATGGCAAAAATAACCGGCTTATCGAGTGGCACGTGCTCCCAACCGTTAACTTGAAATTTGCTGTAATAATATCTATAGGGTATAGAAATTAGCAATGGTTGAATGAACCAGTAACCCTTACCATAAGGTTTAAGCTTTCTACCCTTAAAATCAATTGTAGGTTGCTTCGCAAATACTTTCCGTGTTATTTCCTTGTTGAACATAAAAACCGTGCAAACTTATCATTTTTATCCGTTAGCTGCACGTTTTGCCGCCATTCGTGCCCAAATTGTAGCTACTAAAAACCCTGTTGCGAGGTCCCAAATACCCCACCAACCCGCAACAACAGCCATTCCACCCATGCCATTAAAGAATGTGAATATTATTATGAGCCCTAATGCAGCATTGTGAATTCCGGTTTCAATAGCGAGGCATTTTTTATCTTGAAAATCCAATTTAAACAATGAGCCCATGCCATAACCTGCCAGCATAGCCAATCCATTATGTAATAATACCAACAAGAATATCATACCAATAATATCCATGAAAATGGTATAATTTTTAAGGAACGCAAATACAATAAAACACAAGAAAATTACTACTGATATTACCTGAATTGGCTTTAATATTTTTTTGGTAAATCCAGGAAATTTATAATTCACAAACATGCCAATAAGTAGAGGTATGCCAAGAATTATAACTATTGTCGTGAATAACTCACTCGGTTCCACACTTATTGATTCCATGAGTTCGGCGGTTGGTGGATACAAACTACCGTAAAACGCGAAATTAAGTGGAGTCATAATTGGCGCTAACAAAGTTGAGGTTGCCGTAAGTGTAACCGAAAGTGCCACATTACCTTTGGCTAACGAAGATAAAAAGTTACTCATATTGCCTCCCGGGCAGGCGCCGAGTAAAAAAATACCTAAGGCAATACTTGGGCAAGGTTTTAAGATAATTACGATGAGATAGGTCAAAAACGGTAAAACAAGGTATTGACTGGCAATACCTACCAACGATTTACGCGGATACTGCCATAATCGTTTAAAATGCTCCACTTTCAAATCCAATGCAATTCCGAACATCAGAAATGCGAGCAAAATGTTTAACAAAAACATGTTTTCGCTGCTGAAGTTAAGCTGTAATGCGTCGACAGATTCGCACATAAGTGTATGATTTTGGTGCAATATAGCAGATTATGGCCACCTTTTTAAATGCTGATATTCAAGTAACTTTGCAACAAAAGTAACAAGTGAAGCTATTTCCGGGAGATATTACTCAAGTAATTGAATTTGACAAAGTGTTGGGCGAAGTGTCGAAGTATTGCGATAGTGCGCTTGGAGCAGACCGTGTGCAAAAGGTGCGGCCCTTAGATAAATTTGACGAGGTAAAGAAGATTTTGCTGCAAACAAGCGAAATGAGTTTGTTGTTGCAATTTGAAGAACATTTCCCGCATGATAAAATTTTCGACATACGTGAAATAACGCATGTAATGACAATCGAAAATTACGTGTTGAATGAATTGCAGTTAAATGAAGTAAAAAAAGTAGCATTATTAACCGGTGCAATGTTGCGATTTTTTACAACGAAAAATGAAAAGTATCCGATATTATTCAGTTTATTTACCAATTTAGTGCACGAGCCGGCCATTGCTATTGAAATTAAGAAAGTAATAAATGATGACGGTGCCATTCGTGAAGACGCATCACCGGAATTAATTCGAATACGAAAAGAAAAAGAGCAGAGTACAAGAGCGCTAGGGAAAGTTTTTAACAGCGCTTTAAGCAAATATCGACAAGCCGGATTTTTAAGTGATGTAGAGGAAAGTATGCGCAATGGCAGAAGAGTATTAGGCGTACTGAGTGAATATAAACGCAAACTCAGCGGGATAATTCACGATGAGAGTGACACGGGCAAAACCGTATTTATGGAGCCGGAAGAAGTTGTAAATATTCAGAATGAAATATTTGAATTAGAACGTGAAGAAAAGCGTGAAATTTACAGAATATTAAAAACACTAACAGCTGTAATTGCACCTTATGCGCCGCGATTAGAAAAATATCAGCATATTTTAGGTATTGTAGATTTTACACGAGCCAAAGCCAAATATGCTTTAGAGATACATGCAAATATGCCAATTTTAGAAAAGGCCCCTGTTATTTGTTTGTATCATGCTTTTCATCCTGTTTTATTGCAATTAAACAAAAAACATAAAAAACCAATTGTACCGCTTGATGTTGAACTAGATTCCAATAATCGCATATTAATTATATCGGGGCCAAATGCCGGAGGTAAATCAGTTGCCATGAAAACAATTGGTTTGTTGCAATATATGACACAATGCGGATTATTAATACCTGCAGCAGAAAATTCGCGCATTGGTATCATGCAAAATATTTTTTGTGATATTGGCGATACGCAATCTTTGGAAGATGAATTATCTACCTATTCTTCCAGATTAATTAAAATTAAATATTTCTTGCAGCATAGCAATAAAGACACCCTGATATTAATTGATGAGTTCGGAACAGGAACTGACCCTGTAATGGGAGGCGCCATTGCCGAAGCATCGCTAAAAGCGTTGAATGAAAAGAAAATATTTGGTGTAGTAACAACGCATTATGCTAACCTAAAAGCCTTTGCTGCAAATAATATTGGTGTATTTAACGGCAGTATGTTGTATGATGAGCAAGAGTTAAAACCGCGCTATAAACTTGAAACAGGCAAGCCGGGAAGTTCATACGCGTTCGAATTGGCGAAAAAATCAGATTTACCACAGCAACTAATTGATGAAGCACGCAAATTAATTAGTAAGGAACATATTCGTTTTGAGGAATTGCTAAAAAATGTACGTGTTGAAAAAGAGCATATCCGGCTGCGCGATAAAGAAGTAAATAAGAAAGAAGAGGATTTAAAAAAGAAAGAAAAAGACCTTGAACTAGCGTTCGAAAAAGCCAGAGAGAAGCAAGAACGCTATAATTTAAAAAAGTTAGAAAAAGAGGATGATGCTATACGCAAAATGGAAGCTGAATTCAGGGCAATGTTGGCATCATTCAAAACAGTAAACCAACAAGAAATTCCCGTTTCCGAAAAAGAACAGGCGAAAGAAAAATTGCGTCAATTTATTAATACACAAAAAAAATCGACATTTGGCGAGCGAAAGAAAGTTCAGCAGCACCAACAAATAAATTATGAGCGTGGCGAGATTAAAATTGGAGGTCTGGTGAAAATGATTTCGGGAAGTGAAATTGGTGTGTTACAATCTGTACAAAAAAATCGCGCTGTAGTGATTTTTAACAATTTGAAATCTAGCGTGCCTTATGAAGAATTAATAGGCATAGCCTCGGCTGACGCACCTGCAAAGCCACAACAGATATTTCGAGTTGAATTAGACGATAGCGAATTGCTACTTGAGCTAGATTTAAGAGGAAAGCCAAGAGAAGAAGCTATGATGGAATTAGAAAACTACCTCGACAAAGCTGTTATGCGCAAAGTTTTTCAAGCCAGAATATTGCATGGTAAAGGAACAGGTGTAATTCGCGACATGGTTCAGCAGGTTTTAAAAACGTATCCGGGTTTGCAACAATATAAATATGCTACCCGCGAAATGGGTGGTGATGGTGTTACTGAAGTTATGTTTTAATTTGAAATAATTGTTTATCAATAGCTGCACTTTAAATCTATAAAGTTGCATTTTAACAATTTTTGTTTACAAGATGTTCATTTTGTAATGTTAATCATGCCAAACCGATTGTTTGCAAGGGTTTCGCGACTATCGGTTATCCACCAAATGTGCATAAAGCATGTGTTTTCAATGTGCGTAAAAATCAGCATATTAGGTTGCTTTTTAATAATGTTTGATATATTTTTGGAATACCAATCATAAATATCCGCGTATGTCAGCAATGATATACAGAAGCAATTCTGAAAGGTATTAATCGCAAGATTGTTACTTGAGCGCGAAGTTGCAAAACAACGCCCGGATTCGAAGATTTGGTGTAGCTGTTACAACTACGGTTGCAACAACTGCGAAAGCGGATTTAATTTGAGAAAATTAACTCCGCTTTCTTCGTAATAATATTTCACGAAATTACTGTAGCGCTAATTTCGTTGATGGAAAAAACCTCGCCGGTCAGCGAGGTTTTTATTTTTTGCCTATTACTGATAAATCTTAAGGATTATTCATTGCTGTTAATTCAGCTGCTTTATTCAAATTATTAAATGTCACTTCCATTTCCTCCGGTGTCATTACTACAAATTCTAAATCTTTAATGCGGATGTTATTGGTTGTGCATTTTTTAATTGCTACTTCCATCTTGTCGTTTATATTGCGCATGGCAACCACGGTAACGTCAGTATTAATTGGCACATTCCTAAAATTATATCCTTGTGTAAATCTAGTGCCCGGAAGAATGGCGCGGATATCACTAAATACTAATCGAACAGAAGCATCATAGGTGCTGTCCAACTCCACAAACAAATCGGTTGTAGCCATGTTTGGTTTAGTAAACCTATCGCAATTAATCCAACCCAATTTAGCTGAGGTCATTAAATATTTATCATTGATATAATTTGCTGTAAATTTCTTTTCTGCAGGTTGATAATTCATAATCAAGCGTGCCGGAATTTGAGTAGGGTCGCGCACAAAATCCATTTTAACAGGAACCATCATCTTTAAATATTCTCCTTCCCTTAAATTGGTATTCCAGCATGGCATAAACTCAAATGCCTTAACCATTTGCGAATCGGCATACGTTTTAAGTTGACCTGATGTATACACTTTATAAATTCCACCTTTACTGTCGAGATAAAAATTGACATACGATGTAGCTGATAAGCGCACAAACTCGAACCCTTCGGGAATTTTCACTTCTTGATTCAGGTAATCATACATCGCTCGAAGTCCGCCAACAAATTCATTCGATTTATTTTGAACATAATATCTATTGAATGCCTGCGATTGATCACTATTCATTATACGTCCATAACTCGCACTTACCCAATTGATATCTCTCCCCTCACCTTCGCCATAAAACAATTCCATGCCTGGTTTTTCTTCCGTGGCCGCAAATTCAATCTGATAGCATTCGCCTTGTTTAATAACTAATTGATGCCCATTTGCAGTTGCATCCAAATATATCATGCCGGCTGTTTCAATAATATGGTCGCCACTTTTAGTAGTTAGCCCCGACATAATAATATCTGCATCAGTTAAATATTCAGTAATTACAATATTAATTGGTTCTGAAACAGGCAATCCTGTTCCGGCATAAAGAAAAATTCCGGGGTCAAAAGTAAGTATGGTTCCTTCCTCGCAGAGCAATTTTTCGCGTTGCTGAGGTTGTATTGTGAACTTTTGCTCCTTAGGCATCAACTTATTCAGCTTTTTTTGAAGATAGCCTTCAGGTTGCCTGTAATTTGCATACGTGGCAACTTGGTCAGGCAAAGCTGTATCTGCCTTGTGCAATGTTGTATTAGGCGATAACAATGCCGTTTCAGGCGTTGATTGCTTGGTTTGCTTTGAGCAGGATAAAAAAAGGGTGGCGCAGATTGTTACAAGTAACAATGAGTAAAATTGAATTTTCATTGATACGGTTTTTGGTTTAGGAAATAAGTTCCTATATAACGACGTATCAAAGGTAAAATTGTTACAGCCTGCTATTTATTTTGTTAAAAAATCTTGCATTAACCTATGAAACTGGTGCACACCTTGTTCCATTTTTGGCGAGTAACGACCTCTAAAATACAATCTTGACTGCAATCCCTTATGCACACTTTCAACCACCTCTTCATCTTCCATTTCAACGCGATTTAAATCGCTGCCCGCACCTTGGTTGTATTTAGTTTCATCGTTTACGAAAATAATAAACGACACTTTGGTTTTATCTTTTCCTAGTGGTTGCACGATATTTAATGACAATCCCCATGGATAAAAATTAAACATCATATTCGGAAATATCCAATAATAGTAAGCGCCAACATTTTTGCCATAATCAGGTGAATCGGCAGGTAAATCGAAAATCATTTCACCTTCGCGAGCAATCCCCAATTGCAGATTGCCATACTCAAATAATATTGTTTCGTAATTGCTGTAATCAATTACTTTATTAAGTGACTTATGCACAAATGGAATATGAAATCCTTCCAAATAATTATCGCAATAAAGTGCCCAATTGGCATTTATATTATAATCTTTCGACAAATCTGTTCGCAATTTTAATTTATCAAATGGGAACCAAGGAATTCGATTGGTAATACCTTTAAGTAATTCACTCAAACTCATTTTCGGGAACATGGAAGCGAACAATAAACCATTCCAATTTTCAACATGTACATGTTTTAAATCGTCCATCGCAGTTGGAAAATTTTCAGCAGCTTCAAATTCGGGCATGCTTAAAAATTTTCCATCCGGATGAAAACACCTGCCATGATAACGGCATCTAATAATTTGTGATTTGGTTTTCTCATTTATCAATACGAATCCGCGATGTGTGCATACATTCGACATTAATTGTATACCGCTTTCCTGAACACTTAAAACCAATGGTTCATTTAAACATCCCTCCATGAAATCAATCGGATATAAATAACCTATATCGCTAAATGATTCCGCTGCACCAATATATTGCCAAGTAGTGGTAAATATCTTTTCTTTGGCTGCCTTAAAGGTAGCTTCGCTTAAATAAAAATCACCGGTGGGCGTGGCTGCAATTGCAATTGATTTATCTATCATATCTGCATTATAATATGGTAAAATTAACACGTGTTAGGCAGATACAGGCATTAAATGATGAATCATCACTAGTAGACGAGTGCTTGCAATCGGCTAAAACTCAATAGCATCAATCGTTTTGATGTTTTAGAAAAAATTAATAGATTTACTTCTCCTTCGCACCAATTTTTAACCTTTTTAAAATTAATTACTATGTGGCCATTAGATGATGTAACTATCGTATTATTAATTGTAGGGTTTACGCTTTTCATGTTTATTTGGGAAAAGATTGCCATTGATATTACTTCCTTAATCGCCATGGCATTATTAATGCTAACAGGAGTATTAACTACAAAAGAGGCAATTGCCGGATTTAGTAATGATGCAACTATTTCAATTTTGTTTTTATTCTTATTAAGTGCAGGGTTAGAAAAAACAGGTGCAATTAATTTAGTTGGTAAGGCAATGATTAAAACCATTGGAAAGAATCAAAATCTTGCCTTTGTATCAGTGCTTTTAGTTTGCGGACTCGTTTCCGCCTTTTTAAACAACACAGCAGTGGTGGTAATTTTTATGCCTGTTGTTTTTAAAATTGCAAAATTCACCAATCAAAGTCCAAGTAAGTTATTAATGCCTTTATCATTTGCAGCAATCATGGGCGGCACCTTAACACTGATAGGCACTTCTACCAATTTAGTTGTAAACGGTATTGCAGTTGAAAATGGATACGATTCGTTTGGTATGTTTGAAGTAACACCTATTGGTGCAATCCTTTTCATTGTATTTTTTTTCTATATGTATTTTATTGGTATTCGTTTAATACCGGCCCGTCGTGCAGCGGAGTCGCTTGCAGACGATTATGAACTAAAAGATTTTCTCACCGAAATAATTATTGAAAAGCGTTCGCCATTTTTGGGTAAACGAATAACAGACACCCCATTGATAACTGAACTTGCATTAGAAGTTATTGAAATAACAGATAATAAAGGAACACTATGGTTACCTGATGACTTTGAATTACTTGAAGAAAATGACAGATTAATAGTAAGAGGAAGTGCTAATGATATTGCAAAATTAAAGCAAATGTCCGGTGTTACATTCCGACAAAGTTTCAAGGTGCATGACTTTGATTTAAAATCAAATGAAACTTCATTAATTGAAGTTATTATTGGACCAAATTCTTCGTTAGCGAGGAGTACTTTTTCTGAAATAGATTTCCCTGAACTGTATGACGCAATTCCTTTAGCAGTGAGGCGTCAGGGAGAAATTATTGAGGGCCGGTTAGATGATGTGGAGCTGCGATTTGGCGACGATTTATTATTAGAAATTCGCAAAGATTCGTTTGATCAATTAAAGCGAAGTGGTGATTTTGTTTTTACGCAAGAAATTGAAAAGGAAGAATTTGATAAAAGAAAAGTGATTATTACCAGTAGCATTTTACTGTTAGTAATACTCACTTCGGCATTCGAAATATTGCCCATCATTCAAGGTGCAATAATTGGCACCATATTAATGTTTTTGTTTAAATGTATTACCATTCGTGAGGCATATCGTGAAGTTGATTGGCGCATAATTTTTGTTTTGGCATCATTACTGCCTTTAGGCACAGCGCTTGAAAAAAGTGGAGCCGCCGAAATGCTTGCAAGATTTATGGAAACTTACATTTCCGGTTATGGCCCATTAGTAATATTATTCACGCTTTTTGCCGGTACCTCAATCATTACAAGTTTGATGTCGAACCAGGCGACTGCAGCATTAATTAGTCCAATAGCCATTGCACTTGGCGTTCAAATGGGTATTGACCCCAAGCCGTTTTTATTTGCTGTTATGTTTGCAGCCTCAACTTGCTATCTCACGCCATTAGGCTACCAAACCAACATTATGATTTATGGTCCGGGTAATTACAAATTTATTGATTTTATAAAAGTTGGAGGTTTGCTATCACTCATAAGCGGCATTGTTGTTTCTTTGTGCTTGTATTATTTTTATTTTTAACATCGCTCAATTGACAGATAAAAACATATTTTTTTTAGGGGATACTTTATCATTCCATCATATTGCGGCAATGTCCTATTTTGGTTCCGACAATCACTTTTTGCCCGAGTCAACATTCGATGCAATAATTGAAAAGATAAAACAGACAAAAAACGCCTATGGTATAATTGCCGTAAATAATACTTTAGCCGGCGACGTTCCCGGCAATTATGAAAGAATATGCAAAAGTGAATTAAATATTCTTGGGAGCATTACAATACCCGTGCAGCTGCATTTGGCTGCTCGGAGCGACTTGCAGTTAGCAGAAATTGCTTTGGTTTATTCACATGAGATGGCCATTTTGGAAACAAGCAACTTTTTTCTTCAAGCACCACATATTCAGTTTAAAAACACTCCTTCAACTGCTTCGGCTATAAAATTAGTAGCTGAAAGCACCGAAACAGGCCTCGCGGCAATTGGTAATAAAGCTGCAATAGGATTTTACGGATTGCAAGTAATTGCCGAAAATATTGACAATCATGCAGAAAATTTCACTCAATTTTTAATTTTATCTAACATTTCAGCTGAAACACAAACAACCAATTTACCGGTTACAGCATCTATTCACCTGCAAAAGGTTAGTAATAATGATGGTGTAACAAACGAACTTGAATTGTCAGCAGCCGTAAAAAAGCAACTATCCGATGGTAGTTACTACATTGAAACAAATGTAATGTTGCCTGAACA
>JANMLV010000152.1:0-24394 GCA_031372705.1 Bacteroidota bacterium
GAGGAATGAGTAATGAGTAATGAGTGGTTTACGATATACTCGACTTTGGGATATAACAAGTTCACTTTTTTAAATGATTGACAATTGAAATTCGTGATGACTTTGCTTCGAAAAACCACTCATCACTCATGTTCGCCTCGCGAACAACTCATTACTCATATTTGCAGTGGGTAGATGAGGAATGAGCAATGAGTAATGAGTGGTTTACGATATACTCGACTTTGGGATATTCCAGCTTCACTTTTTTACAAGATTGACAATTGAAATTCGTGATGTCATTGCTTCGAAAACCACTCATCACTCATGTTCGCATCGCGAACAACTCATCACTCCTATCTGACAGTGGTTTTGAGTTGCAATAAAATCCGCAAGATGGTTTTCGAAAGGCAATATATCTTTTATAACATGGTTGGAAGTATTAATCGTGCAGCAATTTCGGGGTTATTGCTTCGCATAGCGCCAAATGGTGATGTCTTGCAATGAAAGTTTCTAAAAAATAGCAAGCAGAAAACTAACAAAAATGATTTGTAAATTTGTGCACATGACCGACAAAAAACTCTACATCATTTCAATATAATGAATCAAGAGAAATTTAACTTATTAAAAAATAATTATGACAACAATTGAAATTCAAATAGAAGAAAAATATAAAATCCTGAAAGGACTTGAAAAAGTGTATGAAAAACTTTTAGAATATAAAAAAATGAAAAACAGTGAATTGGTTGTTTTACGTGACAATAAAATTGTGAAAATCAAGCCTTATTAATGTTTAGCTAAAAAAAATGTAACCGACTCAAAAAATAGTCTGTATTGCAAGTAGCCAAAAAATTTAATCAAGTTTCAATACAAAATCCTCCTCATTTTCCTTCCTCAGTGCTCATTTGCACCGAATTTTGTATTTCGGTGGAATCTTTCACGCAACGGCACATCATACCATAATTTTTGGAGAAATAATTGGTATATACAAAAGGTAATTTTTGCTTTATGAGGTAATACACCCAAGCTGTGCTGGCATTTTGTTCATCGGCTGCCCAAAAACTGGCTTGCACGTTCGATTCGCTGTATCTGCCATTTACATTTGGCGGGTAACCGAATTTTATAGAGAACCCTAAACTATCGCTGTAAGCTAACGGAAAACCGGCTTTGCCATCTCCACCTAACCAAGTAATAAGTGTGTCCCATTCTTGTCGTTGTGGCAAGTGCCAACCTTTTGGGCAAGCATCAACGGCATCTTCCCAGTTGTAAAGACGACCAAATTCGCCGCAAGCACCGTTTTCATCATAACACCAACTATTCTTTGTTTTATGACGCAGGTTCTCTCCCATCCAGGTTACGCCATTTATTTCGAAGGCTTTGTAGGACTTGCCGTCGCGACTATCTTTAAAGGAGAAAATAGTATCTGCCCTCAGAAACAAGCTCTGCGTTTGGGCAAAACATGCTCCGGCTTGCAATAGGAATAACCAAATAACTAACTTTTTCATTTTTGCGTGTGTGGATGCAAATTTCGTAAAAATTTACTTCCCATTTTTACGTAAACACTAAATTACGGTAAATTTTTTGCACTTACCTTAGCACCATGAAATTGTTGGTTATTGCTGCAACCCGTCATGAACTGTCGCCTTTGTTAACAAATGATGCCATTCAGCATATTGGAACAAGTAATGGAATTACAACATTAGCCATCAATAACAATAAGCCCTTCGATGTCCTGATAACGGGTGTAGGTATGCAATCGACCATATTTGAGCTGACAAAAACCCTACTCTCAACCCCTTACGATTTGGTTATTCAAGCCGGAATTGGCGGTGCTTTTAACCGCGATTTAAGCATTGGGCAAGTGGTTAGTATCCAGAGCGACAGGTTTGCGCAAAGTGGAGCTGAGGATGATATTAATTTTCTTGATGTATTTGAGTTAAATCTGTTGGACCCTGATAAAAGTCCTTTTAGTGGCGGTTGGCTCAAACCGAATCCGCTGCCGACAATTGAAGCCTTGGGCATACCCGTTTGCAATGCCATTACGGTAGAAACTGTGCTTGGTAACGAAATGAGCATTATGCGTTATCGCAATAAATATAAGCCTGATATAGAAAGCATGGAAGGGGCAGCTGCTTTTTTTGTTTGCATGCAATTAAATGTTGCTTGTGTGCAATTGCGTGCCATTTCCAATTATGTAGAAAAACGAAACAAAGCGAACTGGAATATTGCATTAGCTGTTGAGCAATTAAATACCAAATTATTGTTGCTTATTAATTCAATTGTAAAATGAACCTGACCTTAGCCTACTCCCCTTGCCCCAACGATACTTTTATTTTTGATGCATTGGCTCATCAAAAAATTGATACCGAAGGTTTAACTTTTAACATTGTGCACGATGATGTTGAATCGCTGAATCGAGGAGCAATGGAGGCAAAATATGATATCACCAAATTGAGTTACCATGCATTTGCATTTGTAAGCCAACATTACCAATTATTAACTGCAGGCTCCGCATTGGGCAATGGTTGCGGACCATTAATGATTTCGAAAGATGAAATTCCACGCTCTAAAATAGAATTTTGTTTAATTGGTATCCCGGGCAGACTAACCACAGCGAATTTTTTAATGTCGATGGCATTTCCTGAAGCGGCAACAAAAAAAGAAATGGTGTTTTCTGCAATTGAACAAGCATTGTTAGATGATGCTATAGATATCGGTTTAATTATTCATGAAAACAGATTTACCTATCAAGCTAAAGGATTAAAAAAAATAATTGATTTAGGTGAATGGTGGGAGAAAAAATACGCGTTGCCTATTCCACTCGGCGGCATTGTTACACGAAGAGATTTTGATACTGACCTTAAATTAAAAATTAATCGCGTACTCAAACGCAGTGTTGAATTTGCACTGGATAATCCTGCCCAAACAATGGACTATGTAAAAGCAAATGCACAGGAAATGGACGAAGCTGTAATGCAGCAGCACATTAGCTTATACGTGAATAATTACAGTGTAAATTTAGGTGAAACAGGTAAGGATGCAATAGCCCAATTGTATGCATTAGCAGCCGATAAAAAAATAATTCCAAGTATGTATTACCCTTTGTTTGTAGATTAATTTAATTGCCAAGCGGCATAAAATTGCATGAGTGTATTATACGCATGCGCGATGTTAGTTCCATAAGTAAATATACCATCTTGATGTCCGGCTGTTACTATAATATTTTGTGCATTGGCAGCTTTAATCTCATTCAATTTTTGCATAATTGCTGTTGCCATTTCAGGTGTTCCATAAGCAATTGCTGAAGATACCGTAGCAACATTATTTAACAGCAATTGCCATAATTGCTGATGATGAATATGTATTACGCATTGTATATTTTCATCGGCACTATATATTGCAGCATGCGTTAATGCCTCCGATGAAGCTTGAACAGGACCTTCCGAATAAACAGTATTTATTTGGATGTCAACATGGGTAACAAATGCAAAATGTTCGACACCCGCGAGTTTAATTTGACCGGTTTGTGTTCCTGAAATGATGAACCCGTTGCCCTTAATGTTTTTCGCACTGATATTTCCGAACCCAATGTTATCCGGATAAACACCAATTAAATTTAATGCTGCCAATTTATTTCTATATAAAATTAATTCGGCAAAATCGGCTGCTATGGTCTGCTTATAATTGTGTTGCTGAATGTATTTAATATATCCTTCATCAGGTGTTTGCATGTTACAAAAATAAGGTATTGTTTTGATTGGTTAGGAGATGCCAATTAGTATAATTACTGCTTAATCTGACAAAAATTTGACAGCGTAACTATCACTAAATATGGTTACCTTCGTTATTGTATAAAACAACAATCATGCGAAACGCCGTAGGAACAATTTTGGTTATTATTGCCATCTTAATTGGATGCAATACCACCAATAATGAACAATTTGCGGATACAGAAACCGCCACACTACGCAATTACACCGGTTTAGATGGTTGCGGATGGGTAATTGAACTAAAAAGCGGCGAAATACTGGAGCCTACTAATTTGGCTGATTTTGACATTACTCCTGTTGAAGGAATGCAAGTTGAAATTGCTTACACCACAATGGATAATATGGGCAGTATTTGTATGGTCGGTCAAATTGTGGAAATAGATTTAATTGTATCCAAATAAATTACTTTCCGGGAAACAGTCCGATGATGCCTGCTTCTGTTGCCGGGCAAATACCATTTTCAGTTATTAATCCGGTTACTAGTCGCGCAGGTGTTATGTCAAACGCATAATTTACTGCTTGTGTTAATTCGGGTGCAATCAGCACATTTTTAATCTCATTATTTTCGAGGCCTTGCACAAAACGCACTTCGTCGGGATTGCGTTGCTCGATAACTAATTCGGTAAAGGCATCGCGCATCTTAAAATCGATGCTGGAGGATGGCGCCGCTACATAAAATGGAATATGATTATCATGCGCAGCCAATGCTTTTAAATAAGTGCCAATTTTATTCGCCACATCACCGGTTCTGGATGTGCGATCGGTTCCAACAATCACAATATCAACCATTCCGTTTTGCATTAAATGGCCTGCTGTATTATCGGCAATTAAAGTATGCGGTATATCATTTTCCAGCAATTCCCATGCAGTGAGCTGTGCGCCTTGGTTACGCGGACGTGTTTCACTTACGTAAACATGCACATCTATACCCATTTCTTTTGCTTTGTAAATGGCAGCAGTTGCCGTTCCTATGTCGACCGTTGCCAACCAACCTGCGTTACAATGCGTTAAAATATTTACTGTTTTATTGTCTTTTTTTGATGCAATATCTGCAAGTAGTTTTACACCATGCTCACCGATTGCCATATTTGTTTTTACATCATCATCGGCAATCCATTGGGCACGTGTTTTAGCATACCATTTTGATTCAATAATGGAATCATTTCCGGTAGCAGATTTTAGCATTTCATCTAAAGCCCATTTTAAATTAACTGCCGTAGGCCTTGTTTTTAATAATTTGCCGTAGCATTCTTCATAAAAAAAATCTCTTGCACAACTGGCAGGTGTTTCAACAGTGGCAAGATACATACCCCAGGCAGCCGCGGCTCCAATTAACGGCGCGCCGCGCACCCACATATCGCGAATAGCAACGCAAACATCATCAACGGTGCATAAATCGGCAATAACCAATTTGTGCGGAAGCCAACGCTGGTCAATAATTTGCACAATATTTTCGTTTTTGGGATGCAACCAAATTGTGCGATAATGTTTACCTTTAATGTTCATTTATGTTGAAAATATTGCGTGCTGTCGCGCTGTTTATTGTATTATTTTTTATTACTTGTCAGATTGCAGTTGCGCAAAATGACGATATATTTTTATTTATCGACTCCACCACAATAATCGGAAAAATTTCTGACAATCAGGTGTTTACATCCGAAACCAATATTGCTTATACCTTGCAAGGCAATACTATTTATGCAGGTGATACCGCTATAAAGCAGCAATTGTTATTTTTAGTGAATGCGAAAGATATTTTAAGCAGTAAAACCGGATTAATTTATCAGAACGATGCAAAAACCATTCAATACATAACGCGAAAATCATCCTTTTTTTTAGGTGATCATCCAATTGATGAAGATCATGAGCGATTAATTACAATGGATAAAACCAACGACAGTGTTACTATCGTTTACAGTGGTATTTCCGGGGAATCGATTGGTTTTATCACCGGTAGGTTTAAGAACCAAGCTGAAATTGCCGTTGCAGCGCATACTTACATAAAACATTACCAACTCGATGAGCAGGTGAAGCAAGTTATGCAGATATTGCAACCGGACTCAATTTTTTCGGGAGAAGCTTATATGCGACCGCTGTTGGAGCACTCGTTATATTATGAATGGGTTTGGGATGGCAAAACGCTAAAACCTTTGTGGGGTTATCGCCCTGAAGACGAGTGGACTTTTGATGGCAAATACCTGAAACCGGCTTGGAGCAGCGATCCGCAGTCGGAATGGGTTTGGGATGGCAGCACATTGAAGCCGTTTTGGGAATCGGGGGTTGAACAACAATGGATTTGGAAAGACAATATGCTGAAACCCTTCTGGGATAGCAATCCCGACCTGATGTGGACGCTTGAAGACGGCATTATGCGCCCAATGTGGAATTTCGATATGACAAAACAATGGGTTGTTGAGGGACAAATACCCTTGCCGTTAGTAGCACTAATTGTTATTGGCAAGGCAGATAGATAATTACGGCCGAAAATCGGAGGAAAAATGACGTTTTTAACAAATATGGCATTATTGTGGCATGCTAAACAGGAGTCTGCGGGACGAGAATTTGGGGATACCACCCATTTACTTATCTTTGCCCTTCATCTTAAAATTTGAACATAAATATGAAACATTTAAGAATAGTGCTTTTTACAATTTTGGCTACAACAGCTATATTAGCTAGCGCTCAGCAAGGTAAGATTGCATACATCAACTCACAAGAATTATTGTCACTTTTACCGGAAGCTAAAGATGCAAATGCGAAGTTAACAGCTTATGCTAAAGAATTTGAAGCGCAGTATCAAGCTTATGGTCAGGAATATCAAAATTTAGTAAACGAAATACAAAACAACCCTGCTTTAACAGAAGTTGCACGTGAAGCTAAAGTTCAAGATGCTGTGATGTTAGAACAACGCATTCAGCAATTTGAACAAGATTCGCAAACTAAATTAGATAATAAAAAGGCGGAATTATTTCAACCTATCATAATTTCTACAACTGAAACTATTAAAGCTGTAGCAAAAGAAAACGGTTACGCTTATGTAATTGACAATTCTTTATCAGTATTAATTATGGCACCGGAAGGAGATGATATTTTGCCTTTGGTTAAGAAGAAATTGAATATTCAATAAATATATTTTACACAAAGAAGCCGGCTAATATGATATTTGCCGGCTTTTTTATTTGGGTATTTCAACTAACACACAATTTTAATTTACAATAATAGTTGAAGTGCTAATCGATTTGTTATGAAATAACTTAAGGATGTACATCCCGGAGGGCATATCAATTTGCACTAATTCAGAAAATGATTCAGGCAAAGAATAGGCGTATACAGTTTCACCGGCAATATTGATGATTTCAATTTTATTGAACGGCATATTCGATTCAATTGTCAACCAATTATTACATGGATTTGGATAGCTATGTATACTCGGGGAAACTTGAATTGCTTGAATTGCAACTGCCGTATCAAACGTATCATAAATCAGCGCAAATAATACATTTTCATCTACTGTTGTAAATCCTGCCAACCAAAAGCTGCCATTGGCATCCATTTTTATATCATAAGCGAGATCTGCGCCGTTTGCACCGAAATATTTTCGATTAATTAAATTACCCGATAAATCTGTTTGCACCGCAATAATATCGTTTTCACCTGATGAAGGGTTAAATCCAAAGCCGGTAATTACATAAGTGGAATCGCTTTCCACTGCAATGTCGTAACCCGCCTCTGCGCCTGCTCCCGGAATATTTACTGCGAAAATTAAATTACCGTTGGTATCGGCTTCTGCAATTAAAATATCGAAAACTGCTTCAACAGGTGTGGCAGTTTCTCCTGAAAAAATTAAATTACCTGCGTTATTAAAATGCATTGCTTTGCAACCACTGTTTTCCGATAAATTAAAAATATTGTCAAATGCAATAACCCCTTCGGGAGATGTACGTGCAAAAAAAGGATTGTAATTTAAAGCATCAATTGCTCGGTCGCCGGAAATAATTAAATCACCGCCGGGAGTTTCGAGAATACTCATGCCATAATCATTATTGGTGGTGCCAAAAACAAAACTGTTTTGCACCTCTCCTGCTTGGTTAAAAATAACAGTCAATACATCGTTTCCAAATCCAACATCAGTGGTAGCAAATCCGGTTACTGCAATATTGTCATTACTTAAAATGGTGATGCCGATAAAATCTTCATTGCTTAATGCTTCACCAAAACTTTCCAACCATATTAAATTGCCTGCTGTATCAATTTTTAATAGCAAGCCATTTGTTTTACCGGTTATCGAATCGGTTGTGTTGCCACAAACAATTAAATATCTATCATCAAATCCAATACAATTATTTACGAATTCATTATTACCGTTTCCATAAGTATTACTCCAAATTTGTGTGCCGGTTGGGTTTATTTTTGAGATGAAAATATCATCCGAAAAACTCATTCCGTTTGATACAGTTCCGGCGAATAAAACGTTGTCAAATTGGTCAGGGAACAAACATGAACCTCTATTATTAGATGTAACATCACCAAATTGGAGGAAATTATAAGTCACTTGAGCATTCAAGCTGCAATGCAGCAGAATCAATAGTGTTGCCAATAAAACGTTACCCGTTTTGCTCATCCCGAATCAAAGATAATGCATCATTATCCATTTTTCTTCAGGTAGAGGTAGTCGAGATAGTATAATACTTTGATAGAAAAATTATTACCCGTTGGCGAATCAAAAACGGCATCCATATTATCGATATAATTTTCAGGCAATAGCGTTCCGAATTGATAGATAGCATTTTTCCAAACAATATTTAATTCGCTGCCAGGCGCAAAAAACCAAGTATAAACTAAGTCAACGTTAAAGGCATTAAAATTAACATCATTACTTGAATGTCCGTTTTCATCGAATGAGTTATAAGTAGTGGGAACAAGGAGTCCATTGTCGCTCAGGTTATAGAACTTATCGTACTCAGCATAGCTCCAATAATGGCGCAAACGAAGCGAGAAGCTCATTTTAACGTTTGGGGTATAATTTGCTCCCAATACACCTTCAAAAGTAACATTATCGCGTCGACCCAAAATAATTGAATCGTTTGCAGTATTAACCCATCCAATGTCATTTGGCCAAAAATAGCGTCCGCAGAATGCTGTTAAAAGTACTTTATCATTTACTCTGAATCGAGGTGAAAAATCAATGTTATGACGATACCTGCCTTCTTCGGCGAACCACCTGAAATTGCTGCTGACATCAAAAGCAAAACGTTTGCTATAATCGGTAGATAGCCATCCTCCTAAATTATAATTTATCGGATAGGTGTAATATCTACCGGGTTCTCTTGGTTCAAAATAATCGTATGTGGTAACTGGTTCAACATAAATAAATAAACCTGCAAACATATAATTCCTAAAATTACCCCAAGCATCGGCGCCTACCGAAAAATTATGGAAGGCATCGGGGTCAATTATTCTGGTGTAATTTACATCTATCGATAAGTGTAATTGATTTAAATGCCAAAGCGAATCAAAAGTATGGTAACTGGTATTTGCCATAAAATTCATTAAATTGTTCATAGGCAGAAATCCTAAGTCATTTGGATTGTATGTATTTCCGGTATAATCATATCCAACATTGAAACGTCTTTTACCACCTGATTTACCGCCGAACAAATAATGCTGCACACCATTTTGGTTGCTGCTTGTTTCATTAAAAAATTCTTGACTATATGACCCTCCGCCTTGAACTGACCAAATATTCGGTTTATCATTTAATGCGAAAGTAGTGCCGGTAACATTTGCATCTTTAAATCCATTTTCTCGAATAACATTTGCATTTGTAAATGTTATATAGGAGTTATTTTTCAAACTTTGATCAAAAACAAAAACATTGTAATTTGCTCTTGGTCCTGTTACTATATTATTTTTAACCCCTTCTGCATCTTCAACAACTGCAACGGTTTCAGCTTCAACGGCGTTAAATACACCTATTCCTAAACCACCTGTTGTTCTCCCCGAAATTTTTGCAGCATTTACTAATTGATTTTGAGAAGGGTTGCTGATTATTGTTGAAGTTGGGTCAGTTCCATACAGAACATCATAATATCCAATTGGAGTTCCTCCTACTCTTCTGGAGTAAAATAAATTTCCCTTATTAAATAATTCGGTTCCCTCCGTAAAAAATTGGCGTTGCTCAACAAAAAATACTTCAAATGGTGTAAGATTAAGCACTTGATTATCACTTTGCACTTGTCCAAAATCAGGTACTAATGTCATATCTAATGTAAATGCGTCGTTCAGACCATACTTCAAATCGGCACCTCCGTTTATGCTCCACGAATTAGCGCGTACATCATTTGTTTTGTCATTAAATACATCATAGTAAGTTGAAAAATAAGGTGAAACCGACAAACGCACAGGCGCTTTAATGTTAGAAATTCCATTTAAAATTCCACTCTGATTAATAAACCCGTCAACCTGCGGGTCAATTGCATTCCATGCACTTTTATCTCTGTTCCGTTTTACTTCTCGCACAAAATTGATATACCAACTTTGCATATCCTGATTAGGGAATCTAATTGCAGAGTATGGAATTTTTAATTCTGCTACCCAACCAATATCACTTATTTTCACACTGCTCACCCAAACGGCATCCCAAGCAAAATCTTCACCATTGTTTGCACCGGGATACGACAAAGCTTCACCCTGCACACCACTTGCGGTAATAAAAAACTCAATTCCATTAACACCGTTGCTATATGGATCTAAAATAACACCTATAAAATCGGCAGACCCAAATTGGTCTCTGGCAGATAAATCGCGTTGAATGCTATCCGGCTGATTATCATACATAGTTGCTCCTACATAAATAGCCGTATTATCATACATTATTTTTATTTCGGTTTTAAAGGCAGATGGAATTCCCCAATTAAACTGAAACTGGGTAAAATCAGAAGTAGCTTCAACCGTTTGCCATTCCGGTTCATCTAAAACTCCATCAATGGTAACTTGCGATGCTATTCTGCTTGCATTTAATTGTTTGCGTTGGATTTCCTGTGCAGATGCATCGTGTATTACAAGAGCACAAATAATTGAGAGTAAAAGTGGGCGCATACCTGAAAGTATTAATCGATGCAATAGTAAGCCGATTATTTGAGTCTAAATTATAAGGTTTTGTTAATGGGTGTTAAAGGTTGTAATTAAGGAATATCATTCAACAAAAAAGCCGGAATTAACCGGCTTTTTATTTAAAAATTTATTTTCTATTGGACTGTAGGACTTCCTTGTAAATATCCTAATCCTATTAGAAATTCATCTGTTAATTTCAGTGACTCTTTATAATATTTGCCGTCCATAAATTTGATGCTGGTGAATCCGTGTTTCATGCCTTCATAAGTATGCAAATCGATGCGGTTGCCTGCTTTTTGATAATCGTCGCAAAACTGCTTTACGAAAGGGTATCCGCTAATTTTATCTGCCGTGCCATGAAATGCAATTGCAGGTGGCATGCCCGAAGTAATATGAGTAAGCGGATTTACTTCACCTGCATGCGATTCGCTGTCAGGCGCTTTTTCATCATCTTTAAACTTTACGATACGAAATTTATGTTCCATTGAATTCACAACCGGGTTTAACAATACCATTGCATTTGGCTTTGACGAAAAAGCCGTATTGTCGTTAGCATCTTGCCATTTTGCATCATCTATTGCACAGGTTAACGCCAAAAATGCTCCTGCAGAACCACCACCAACAATCACTTTGTTAGGGTCAATGTTTAGTTCTTTAGCATGTTCACGCACATATCTAACTGCGCTTTTAGCATCTACAACACAATTAATGGCATTGCCTTTATTGCGGGAAATTACACGATAATCTGCTGTTATGGCAACGATGCCGCGACTTGCAAAGTACTGACAGTGTTGTTCATATTGCGCGGGACTACCGTGAATAAATGCACCTCCGAAAAAGTATATAATAACAGGAACAGGGTCTTTCTTTTTGAGTTTTTCGGGGTTGTAAATGTTTAAATGCATTTCAACCGTATCGTTAATTTTTTTGTAGACAGGGGTTTCACTGGCGGTGTTTAAAACCGGCGCATAGCTTTCAGGATTGCCGGCATCGTCTTGCATTTCGCCTAATGTTTGGTCTTTTTTCTCAAGTTTCGACTTGCAAGAACCTAATAAAACTGTTGCTACGGCTAAGGATAAGAGCAATTTTTTCATAAATGTGTAATTTGAGTGCAAAGTTAAGGGAATTGGCTTAGTAGGCAAATAATTTGTGGGGTTTGGATAGCATTTACAGAGAATTTGAAGTCAACAGGTTAAACAGCAAATTGGGGTTGATTGACCGAAATTTACTATTTAGTGTTATTCGCTATCTTTAACCGTAAGTTGTTTACCAATTATCCTGTAACTTGTTTTGACAGTAACCAACAGACAAATAGCTAATTAACATCATTAAAATGCAACTTTATCGATGCCGCATATTTATCTATTTATTTTAGGGGTGATAATTAGTCTGTTTGCATTTTTCTGCATTGTCACTAACAAATCTAACACAATCATTTACTTTTCAATTTTTATTGCAGCGTTTTCAATTCGATTATTTGTTGCCTTACAAGACCCATTTTTACATAGTTACGATGAACGATATCATGCATTAGTAGGATCAAATTTAACAGAACATTCCTTAAAACCGACACTTAAAAATGAGCCGATATTACCCTACGACTATAAAGATTGGCAATCGAACCACATTTGGGTGCATAAGCAACCGGTGTTTTTATGGCAAATTGCGTTGAGCATATCTATTCTTGGAAATAATGAAATTGCAGTCAGATTGCCAAGTGTTTTAATGGGCGCAATACTCACCTTGTTAATTTTTAGAATAGGCTCATTGTATCACAACAAGCGAGTAGGTTTTATAAGCTGCATTTTATTTATGTTTTCCTTTTTTCAATTAGAGCAAACGGCAGGCGTAATTGGGATGGATCACAATGATATTGCCTTTAGCTTTTATGTAACCTTATCTATTTGGGCTTACTTGGAATATAAAATTCGTGGTCATCAAAAATTCATTTATTTAATAGCACTGTTTTCGGCATTTGCCGTTCTAAACAAATGGCTACCGGGCTTAGTTGTGTATGGCATCTGGCTAATTGACATACTAATTCAAAACCGACATAGTCCGGGGTTAAAAAAACTAAAGGGAATTACAATATCACTTATCCTATCTTCAATAATTTGGGGTGCTTGGCAAGTGTATATCTTGCTCCGATGGCCTTTAGAAAGTAAATTTACATATGCATTTAATAGTCGGCATTTTACCGAGGCTCTTGAACTACATGGTGGTAATTTCTGGTATCATTTTAATATGTACAACAAACAATATGGCAATTGGACTATTCCATTTTTAATTATTGGGTGCTATTATTTTTTTGTCAAAAAGAAGGAAAATAACATTGCAATATTGTATTTATTTATTGCATTAACAACCTATACTGTATTTTCTATTGCTGCAACTAAATCGTTTGCATATGTATTTTATATAAGCCCATTTCTATTCTTAATAATTGGGGTTGGATTTAATTATTGCTATGAAGCAATATCAAAATACTTAAAATTCAAACTATTAAAAATTGGGCTGCTTTTTATAAGTTTAATCGGTATGGCAACTATGTCAGTTTCATTTCATAAATTATACCGCTCCCACTCATTGGGCAAATCTGATTATATTAATAATTATCGCGATGCATTAAGTTGGAACGCCTCATTGTATAAGCAACTCGACACTGCAGCCGCTAATTATGATATAATTTTTAACTGCCGAGCCAACCAACACATTGATGCCGAATTTTATTCATCGAAAATTGTCTATAGTTGGTACCCTGATAGTTTAACCATCGATAGCCTTCAAAACGCAGGTTATAAAATTGCCGCTTTTACCAGTTTCGGGAAGCAGATTTTACCGGCTTACATAAAAACAAATCCCCAAATTTTAATTTTAAACATGGTTCAAAAAGAGGAAGACCGGGATGAATAATCAACCTAGTGACGGCATAAATCGAACCTAACACTTACCAATTAGCCTCAAACCTAAGCCATACCATTTTAGATAAATAAACCTATATTTACGCTCAAAACACCAAAAAAACTATGAAAAACCTAATTATTTGCCTGCTTACAGGCTTATTTTTAAGAACTCTCGTCGTTGCCCATGTTTTTGCAAAGAACATATCCTTAAATAAGCACATCAATACTTTAGCTGCAAATTGATGCAGAATTTTATTAATCAAAAACTAATTCTGAATGGTTTTATTCTAAAAAGAAGATTGTAAACTTTAGATGCATAGGCTAGAAAATCGCTTTTTCGCAAGTATCGGAATGCATGCTTTACTAGCTTTTGTAAAAAAAAACTTGGTTATTGTAAATTTACACATATTACCAACAAAGTAAAATCTCTCTAAATAATCGATTTAGAGAGATTTTCTAAATAGTTTTATGACTTCATTTTTTAATGTCGTCTTTTACTAAAATCAATCTATAACATAAGGCATTTTGTTGCTTGCATATCTCATTAACTCGTCAACTAATGACGATGGACTGCTTCCAACTCCTCCAGTATATTTATGATCGAAATTCCAAATTAGTTTTTGAGTAGCTTTATCGTGTATACTTAAGGTTACACTTACTTCATTTGTAGCACCCCACCCTCCGGTAAGTAAACCCAACGCTATTGCACCACCTTCTGACATTGGCTTTGACATTGCAAAACTCGAAGCAATAACACCATCTACACCTAATATTTCAGCCAATTCTGCTGGTGTATAAATACTTTCAGGATACCCTGCTTTAGCCAATTTAGCCTTAGTAGTTTCAATATCTAATATCTCCGGTCTAATTTTTCCTTGCATTTTCCGTTTCAACATCCATGCATGAATTTCCTTTTGAAAGTTTAAACTTTCAGTAATTTGCTGCTCTTTCATAGTTTCAATATCAATCTTCTTGCTAGCAGCGATAGAAACTGTTGGAGGGAGGACTGCAACAAGTTTATGGTTTTGAGCAATAGAAAATGAGTCGGGCGCATAGTAAATTTTAGCGCAAGATGAAATAAGGATGAATCCGATTAATAAATAGGATGCTGATAGGATAGTCTTCATAAGTGATTTTATTTTAAAACAAATATATATAAAATATTGATTATTGCTTGCCAACTTCTAAAATTTTAATAAATCGTTTAAATACCATTAATAATTTACCCAACAAAAAAAACTTAAAGGCAACCTGATTAAGTTTAATTGAAGTGCTGTTTATTTTCCCACACCCCGACGATGAAATAATTTGCGCAGGCACCATTGCTAAAATGAAACAGGCAGGTTGGTCGGTGAATTTACTCACGCTTACCCAAGGCTTAAATGCCCAAGACAAATCGTTAAGAAAAGCCGAATGGGAAGCAGCCGGCAAAGTTTTGGGATATGACAATATGCAAATACACGACTTCCTCAATAATTCCTGGGAAGCCATTTTGGGTGATAGCATCCGCTTTTGGAACACGGCTCAGGATACTTTGAAAGCAGTTATTGAACAGCATATCCGGTTTATACATCCGGATATCGTTATTACCTACGATGACATTATTGGTGGTTACGGACATCCGGAGCATCAAATTTCTGCTCGGTTGGTGCATGATTTATTCGTAGAAAATCAATCTATACCTCCATTTGACGACCTGCAATTATTCCAATTTACGCTAACCCCCGATTTAGAACATTTTATATTGAGCAGCGTTGAAACATATAAAAATGCTAAGGATTTAACTAATACATCAACACTGTTGCCTCCGGCCACTACTTATGTAAATATTGAAGGCACTTGGCCAAGCAAAACCCTAGCCGGAAATTGCTATGTTTCACAAAATAATATCCTCAAAAAATTTTATCTACTGCCTTCAAACGCTGATACCGCAAGTCATTACCGAACTTTTAACATAGAATACTTTCACGAAGTGAAGCGTTAACCATAGTTTGTTCTATTTTTGCACTCTTATTTATAATTCGCAGCAATGCAAGCAGAAAAACTTCCCTTAAAAGGTCAACTCATATACGCTTCCGGAACTTTGGGGTGGAGTGTGGTTGTGAATCTGCTTGCCGGCATTATTTTATATTTCTATCAGCCTGTAGGCGATGATCAACTGAATAACCTCATCCCGAAAATCACCATTTTAGGATTTATAAACGCGTTAACATTAGTTGTTTTAAGTGCGCGTTTAGTTGATGCACTTGTAGACCCGCTTATTGCGCATTTTAGCGATAAAAGTGATAATAAACGCGGAAGACGCATTCCGTTCATGACATTTGCATTATTGCCAATTTTAATTACCGGCTTTTTATTGTGGATGCCATTAACAAGAACCGAAAGCTTAGGCAATATTTGGTGGTTGGTTGGCATTCAAATTTTATTCAACATTGCGGTCTCCTTTTATGTAATACCCTACAATGCGTTATTACCGGAATTTGGATATAACAGTGAAGTTAAATTGCGTATCTCAACCTTCCAATCAATTGCTTACACCATTGGATTAGTTATTGCAAGTGCATCCAATGCATTACTAAATTTTTATCAAGATGCATTTGGTTTGGAAGATAAATTTCGCGCCTACCAATTAGCGATTTGGACCATTTTTGTTATTGGATGGATATTTTTATTAATACCGGTATTTCTAAATGAAAAGAAATACATCATTCCCAATCGCGTTACCTCATCCATCAAAGAAAACTTTAAAACTGTTCTAGCTAATAAAAATGTATTGCTTTATTTAATAGCAGACTTCACCTATTTTATTTCGCTTACTATTATTGGAACCGGAGCACTTTATTATGTAAAAGCACTTTTGCATTTAGAAGAAAAGCACGGAACCGGAATGGTTGCAACCACCGTGGGACTAGCCATGCTGTGGTCGCCCATCGTTTACTTTCTCGCAAAAAGATATTCTAAAAAGATAATGATTTTATCTTCACTTTTCATGCTGTCAATTGTATTTGCAAGTGTGCGCTGGTTGGGTAATTTCGGGATGGAGAATGTTTATGAAGCTTATTTATTGGCAGCAGTATTATCAATACCATTCTCCGTTTTAGGCATTTTACCGCCGGTTATTTTGGCAGAACTTACTCAAGCTGATGCATTTGAAACAAAAGAAAATCGCGAAGCCACTTTTTTTGCGATAAGGAGTTTATTTATTCAGTTCGGACAAACAATGGGGATTGTTATTTTCACCATTTTAATCGGCCTTGATGAACAAACAGGATTAGGTAAATATCTCGCAGGCGTATTTAAGAAAATTCCGTTTGAAGAATTGGGCATTCGTTTATCAGGTATATTTGGATTTGCACTTTGCTTTTTAGCCGCAATTATATTTATGCTGTTTAATGAGAAAAAATTAAAAGCCAGTATCGCAAAAATGGAAGCCGAGCAAGCATTAAATGACGGCGAAAAAACGGAATAACATCTATTATTTTAGATGTTGCTTATAGCCATCACTTTCAATTTTTTTCGCTTTTGTAATTACCGTTTCCTGCATTTCCTTTTTATAGGCTATAATCTTATTTCTGATAGCGATATCGGCACTACCTAATATTTCAGCTGCAAGAATCCCTGCGTTTTTAGCAGCATTTAAGGCAACTGTGGCAACAGGCACACCATTAGGCATTTGCAATATCGACAAAATAGAGTCCCAACCATCAATAGAATTGCTCGATTTAATTGGAACACCTATAACAGGCAATGGCGTTATTGACGCAACCATACCGGGCAGATGCGCCGCTCCTCCTGCACCTGCTATAATTACCTTAATTCCCCTTTCATGGGCATTTGCAGCATAATCCATCATTCGCTTTGGCGTACGATGTGCCGAAACAACAGTTACTTCTATGGCAATGCCAAACATTTCGAGCACAGCTGCTGCATCTTGCATAATGTTTAGGTCTGAATCACTGCCCATAATAATACCTACAACAGGCGCTGCCGCATGCTTTGTCGACTTGCGTTTTGTGGATGAAGTTTTTGCCATTGATGCAAAATTAATGAAAGTGCAGGAATTTCAACTCCGGGACTTACAACAGGCCGGCAGTCTACTTTTCGGTGAGCGATAACCATAAATTATTCTCCATATTTATCAAATCCAATTCAATTCGGTCCGATTCTGATTGAATTGCACTGTCACCTGTTTTATAATCTGCTATCTCACGATTGTAAATATTTGCTTCCTTGTAAATGGAAGAACTGAAATAACGTTTACTCAGCACATCATCCAAATTTGCAATTTCAGGCGACAAGGTTACTACCGGCTCATTGCAAAGTGCCCTTCGTAAATCGGCAAATCGCAACCAACCGATGTTCTCGGAAACACCTGTTTGCTTATTCATTACAATTGGACAAATAGCAATAATTCTGGCATCACTCAACTGAAATGTTTTATAAAAATTCCATGCCTCATAAATGCGGTAGCCGATAATAATATTCGCCTCACCGGCTAACTTGTTATTGATTGAATCTACATCAAAATACTGCTTTAACTTGTGGTCTTTGTAAATTTTTATTTGTCGCGACTCCAATTGTTTACTGATATTATTATTCAACAAATTAACATCAAATAACAGACTATTATCTTCATTATAAAATACGCGCCATAATAATTTTGAGGCATTTAAATCTTTGTTATCCACTGTGGGATAATCAGGCACTCCCGTTGCAGATAAGTTAGACTGATACTGTTGTGCAGGCTGTATATCAACTTTAATTCCACTCCTGTTATTGGCGTTGATTGTAACAAAATTAAAAGCAGATTTATAATCTCGAACCATTCTCACATTTCCGGCTGTATCCCAGATTGTCCACTTACCCGTTCTTCCATTATTAATAAAATTTCCCTCAGCCGTTTTCGTACCAAGATGTATAATGCCCGTTATACATTCCATTACTGAAACCCACTTCTGACTTAGGTTTACCGGTAGGATACATATCTCGCTTCACCTGATTGGTGTCAAATGAGGTCAATATTACAATTGTACATATTACGATTAGGGTAGCTTTCATCATGTGTAATAAAGTTATGTTATTGAAATAACTTGAATGGCTTTACAACGAATTTATTTCAAAAAAAGTATGTAGCAAAACGTTTTTTTATCTGTCGAATTCCGAATACTGTAAACCTATTTAATTTGGCATCTGCAAGCTTTTAAATTCCAAAATATACTTGAAATCCGGTATTACTAAGCCGTTCAATAGCCGATGCTGTAATGCATTTGCACCAAACCTGAATCAAATTGCTTAGTTTGTATTAATAGTAACACATCCCGGTTATCAAATTGTTCAACATTAAAATGCTGCTCAGTTAAAATAATTTGTTGGTGATTAAATGAAGCGAAAGCCGCATCGTGATATAATGCAAAATATTAAAATTAATTTTGCATTAACAAGTTTGCGCAGTAAATCTTTAGTAAATAGAAGCCTCAATTAAAAAGTAATAATAACTCCTTTACAACACATTAACAGCTCTAAAAAACTTCCACTATTATTCGTTGTGAACGCAGCATCCATCCAATTCTTTAAAACCTGCCGGTTCTGCCTTAACATCGTCTGCGTTGTAGCCAACTGCTGCTATTGCTTTTCTAATGGCATCAGGAGAAGTCTTATCTGTTTTATAATACACTGTAATAGTATTAGTTTCCGGTTGTATCACAACGTTTTTCACACCTGCAACACCCAAAACAGCGTCATCGAGCCTTGCACCGCAAGTGCCACATTCAAGGCAGTGGTCGCAAGCAATGCTCGATTTAATCACTAATGTATCTACTCCGGCTGTTTGCGCTTTAGCGTGATTGATTCCCAAAATTGCGATAACAATAACAAGTAATTTTTTCATAAATAGTAATTAAAATCAAAATTAACACTTGAATAATTGTTTACCAAGTGCGTAAAGGCTAACAATATGCCCTTTTAAACAAATTTTATGCCTAATTAGCACTTTCGGGGCTTTATTAGTCTACCTTTAGAAAATTCACTAACGCGCTCACTTAATCCCTAAACTTGCAGAACGACTTCGATACACTCATTGATAGTTACATCAAAAACAAAGTTGGCATCGACAATCATTTTTTGAGTATGCAACTTGCCTCATTGCTCAAAGTAAATTTGTTACAGCTAGTTGCAACCAAACAACTAAAAGATGCAGGCACAGGAAATAAAACATCAACTATAGATAAAAAATTGCGTGGTGATGAAATTTTTTGGCTGGATAAAGCACATGATAATAAAACAGAAGATGCATTCTTCAAGTTAATTGATGATTTTATTGCCTATTTAAATTCAACTTGTTACACCGGAATTACATCTTATGAATTCCATTATACCATGTATAGCGCAGGCACTTTTTACAAAAGGCATTTCGATCAATTTCAAAATAATAGTGACCGCGCATTTTCAATGATTATTTATTTGAACCCTAACTGGGAACTTGTTGATGGTGGCGAACTTTGCTTGCATGAGCATAATTTAATTCAAACAATATCACCCATCAATAGAAAATGTGTATTTTTTAAAAGTGATGAGATGGAACACGAAGTTTTAATTACAAATGAACCACGCTACAGTATAACGGGTTGGTTAAAAGTTGGTATTAATAATAACTGATTATTTTACTTATCAGGCTTTAACCTTCAACTTGTTTTTAACAAATTCAGCATGCTTTTTAATTTCTACGGCATTGTCACCTACAATTGTAACATGTCCCATTTTGCGGAATGGTTTAGTAATTTTTTTTCCGTAAAGATGAACAAAAACACCTGATACAGCCAAACACTCTTTCAACCCTTCATATAATGCTTCACCTGAATATCCATCTTCCCCTAAAATATTTACCATTACTGCTTTGCTCCGCAGCATAGTGTCTGCCATTGGAATTTCAAAAATAGTGCGCAATAATTGCTCATATTGAGAAACAAAATTTGCTTCAATAGTATGATGACCGCTGTTGTGTGGCCTTGGTGCAACTTCGTTTATTATTATCTTGCCATCTTTCGTTAAAAACATTTCAACAGCCAAGATGCCAACTATTCCAAATGCAGTTGCACAAGCTTCAGCAATGCGCATTGCCTCCTGTTCTGCCTCCACTGAAATATTTGCAGGTGCCAACAAAAATTCAACTAAATTGGCTACAGGATGAAATTCCATTTCTACGGCCGGAAAACAGGTTGTATTTCCATTGCTATCGCGCGCAACAATTACAGCTAATTCTTTTTCAAAATCAATCAGCTGCTCAATCACACATTCCCCATCTAATAATTTATTCAAATCAGATTCATTTCGGATAACAGCAACACCTTTTCCGTCGTATCCTGCCTTGCACGATTTCTGCACAAAAGGATATTTAATTGCTCCCGTATTTAATTTATTTGTTAGTGTTTCTTTTTCATTTATTATCTCGAATGGCGATGTTGGCAAATTATTGTTTTTGTAAAATGTTTTTTGTGTTCCCTTATCTTGGATAATTTTAAGCACCTCCGGTTTAGGGTAAATATCCTTACCTTCTATCTCCAATTGAATTAAAGCCTCAACATTAACATGTTCAATTTCGATGGTTATTTTTTGGAGGTTTTTACCAAAATTGTAAACGGTGTCGTAATCTTTAAAACTGCCTTTAACAAAAGTATGCGCAAGATGAGCACAGCTGCATTCCGGGTCAGGATCCAACACATGACATTGAATATTCCAATTGCCGGCTGCTTCTATTAACATTTTGCCTAATTGGCCTCCTCCTAAAATCCCCAATTGTAAATCAGCTGATGCTATTGCTTTCATAGTGCAAAATTAATATCTCTTTAGATAGAAATGCGCTAAATTTGCGCTTATGAGAAAGCCAATTTACCTTCCTCTCCTTGTAATCACACTCCTAAGCTATTCAGAAAAGCTATTTGCACAACCTTGCGGTTTTGTTGAAGATTATGCCAGTGACGCAGGTTGGACAGACTTTTATTGGTATTATGCGGTAACGGGAGCATGTACATCCGACAACCAAAATGGCACACTGAGCTTTACCGGTGGTCAATTGAATTTCGACAATGTAAATGATGCTAACGACACCCGTTTTTACCAAGTGCTGCCTGTTGCTGTGAATGAAGATTTCTGGACAATTTCTACTGAATTTACGCCAACTGCGGGAGGTGCCTTGGGTAGAACTGACGCCATTGTTGTGGCACTTTCTGAGGGTACTGACAATCCCATATCTGATACCTACTCTATTTGTGAATATAGCAACACAGATGCACTATTTGTAATGTGGGCCTCCGAATTTGCGGCAGCTCCGGAAAATATTGGCTTTGAAATTTGGGGTAATGATAATGGAGTAACCTACGTATCAGAGCGCGTTGCTGCACCTTATGGCGATACCTATTATTTGCAGTTTACGCGTGTTGCCTATAATTATATGACCTTAGATATTTATCTGGATGCCATGCATACTGAATTATTTGGCTCTGTTCCTTGCTTAGAAGTACCAAATTCTATTGATGGGCTTACAACTATCCAACATGGCAATTTTCCCGGCGGTTCTTATCAACGAAAGCTTACTGCAACACTTGACAATACCTGCTTTAGAAACATAGATGTAGTAGCAGCATCAATAACAGGTCCTACAAGTGTTTGTATAGGTTCTATAAACGAATACACCATGACAACCTTATCGGGAGCAGATATTACTTGGGAAATTCCTGATGGTATTGACTATACAACAGCAGGAGGAGCAGGAGCAACCATTACAGTTAACGACTGGCCGGCGGTTGGAACTTATACCCTCACTTGCATTATTAATTATAATTGTTTTTACGATACGGCATATCTCGATGTTACGGTAATAGACCCGGGTAGTTCTATCATAATTGAAGAAGCATTTTGCGAAGGTGGTAACGCAACGATTAATGTTGAACAAACCGGTGCTACTTATCTTTGGGATGATGGCACCACCGAGGCTACAAATAATTTTGAAACAGCAGGAACCTATTGGGTTATCGTTAGCGTAGGCGAATGTTTTTTTACAGATACCATTATAATTACAGAATACCCTTTACCAACAATTGAATTAGGTGATGACCTGACTATTTGCGGGAATGAAGTAGTAACCGGACCTTCGGGTTTTAGCGCCTATTTTTGGAATACCGGTGTCGCAACGCAAAGTTTTACAACTGCAGTTCCGGGTGATTATACACTTACGGTAACGGATGAAAATGGATGCACAACAAGTGATTTTATTACATTGATTAATGGGTGTGACGATCATATCGATTTACCGAATGCATTTTCTCCTAATAATGATAATGTGAATGATTTATTCGGGCCTATTTATTCCGGAAATATTACTGATTATCATATTGAAATTTATAATCGCTGGGGGCAACTTGTATTTGAAACAAACAAGCTGGATAAAGCCTGGGACGGCACTTTCGAACAAGAAGTTCAACCAATGGGGGCATTTACTTTTGTTATGAGTGCTACATTAAATAGCAAAAGCTTGGTGAAGCAAGGAAGTTTTATCTTAGTTCGATAATTATAGTTTAAATATTATTTTTAGCATGAATTACTATCCATATATAGTAGCAGCGCATATTATATTTATTGTAACCTGGTTTGCAGCACTGTTTTATATTGTAAGGCTGTATATTTATCACACCGAAGCATTACAAAAGGCGGAACCCGATAAAAGTATTTTAGCAGCTCAATTTACGCTGATGGAAAAGCGATTGATGAATATCATTGGAACGCCATCAATGGTTTTAGTTGTAATTACAGGAAGCATTTTGCTTACTATAAACCCTCAATTTTTGCAGGAAGGTTGGATGCACATGAAATTATTTTTTGTGCTATGTGTGGTTGGATATCATTTTAGTTGCTTGCGCATCCAAAAACGATTGGCCGTCAACACTTCGAAACTAAGTTCTCAGCAATTACGACTGTTTAATGAGCTCGCTACCATTTTTTTATTTGCAATTGTGTTTCTTGTAGAACTAAAAAACATGGTCGACATGCTTTATGGTTTCTTTGCATTAATTGGATTAGCAATAATATTAATGATTGCAATTAAGCTATACCGCAAAAGCAGAACTAAAAGCTAATTCGTAAAAACTACATTGAATTTTTACCGGTAAATTATTTAGCAGATTTACGCAATCCAAATAGCTGCTTTATCGTATTAATAATGTTATTAATACCGTTGTTGTTCCCTCCACTTTCAATCATTCTTCCGGCTACTAACTCTTCTTGCACAACAACATCGCAACTACTTTCAGGCACCACACCTTTTACGGCAGGCACTAAAAACGATGCAGGTTCGGTGGAAGGTAAAGTTGTTGTAATACTGATGTCTGAGGTTGATGCAACTGATGCATGACTGCTGATAACATATTGATTATATGCCTGAAACGCTCCTGCGCCCATTCTGGCACTTTGACCGTATAGTTGCGCTGACACAACAAATACAAAGATTAATATTCCGTATTTCATATTTATATAACGCTGATTCAAAAACAAAATTATGGTGGAATGGTATACAAGATTTCGGTAGCATCAATTTTTACAGAACGATGATATTTCCACATTAATTTAAAAGTCGAAAACTGT
>JANMLV010000165.1:0-14704 GCA_031372705.1 Bacteroidota bacterium
TGCCGATAATGCCGAAAAAATGGGACAAATGCTGCGCGATGCGCTCAACCAAATGAATCCTGATTACATTAAATTGGTTCGCGGTAAAGGTTTGTTAAATGCCATCGTTGTAAATAACGATTATCACGGTAAAACAGCATGGGATTTTTGTCTTGCGTTAAAAGAAAACGGACTCTTGGCAAAACCAACGCATGGCGATAAAATCAGATTTGCTCCTCCGCTTGTGATTACTGAAAACGAAATGCAAGAATGTATTGAGATTATTCGGAAAACGATTAATGAGTTTTGAGGGGAAGGGATTTTTTGATTGAGCAAGATTGAGCAAAATTGAGCAAAATTTAGGTGTTGAAGTGGAATGTGATGAGGAGGATATATTGAAAATATTTTTTTTATATGATGTGTTTGTTTCCCGCAAAACACACAAAAGAAATACACGCGGAGGTCACAAAATCGGTAGGATGGGTTTGGTACGTCGTATGGATTTTGTGACCTTAGCGTGGGTTCTTTTGCGTTCCGATGAAATCGGAATTGCGGGAAACAAACACACACACTTTTAAAATTGCAATTAATTCAACGTAACTACCGATTGCCCCGTAGCTGAATGAAACGTAAGCGTTCCGGAGATTTGATTTTGTTTGACGGTGCCGTTAAATTCAAATTTATTCACAGCAGTTGCTGCGCCGGCTGCCGGCTTATCAGGATAAAAAATAACCTTCACATTCCATCCATTTTCTGCTGAAACAGATTCGTATTTAGTGAAAGTTTGTTTTACGTAAGTTTTACCGGCACCCGATTTAGAATAAAATTCAATATCGGCATCTTTAAATCCGATTTGTTTAATTTCATTGGCGCCGTTAATGCCAACATTAAAAGTAAGTATTAAGAAAAAATCTTTTACACATACATTCCCATTATAACAATTGGGTGTTACTTCTATGTAAAAATCTTTGGTGGTGTACAACAAATTTGGATTGTTCTTCAAAAATGTTGAATCGCCATCGGCAGCAAAAGTGTGTGTTAACAATCCGGAGAATAAGATAAGGCTAAACAAAAATTTCTTTATCATACCGGTTTTTTTTTGTTGTATAACGAAAAATCATACCAAGATATTTGAATTGGTATAATTCGGGTGCAATTCCTAGATGTATATTGGTGGATTTCGGCTAAAACCTATGCTAGCGTAGTGTTTTCGTTCTAAAAAATATTATCTCGCTTAATAAAATATCTAATCGCCGGTCCGGCAATCAAAATAGTAATGAAAGTCATAACCACCAGTGCAACAAATATTTGGTCGGTAATTAATCCGGCGTTCAATGCAATTAATCCTAATACTATTTCTTGCGAACCTCGTGCATTCATGCCAAATCCAATTGCCAGCGATTCGCCATTCGAAAATTTCCCCATCTTGCCGCCAAGAAATCCACCGATTAATTTTCCTAAAATGGCAATTAATAATACAAAAGCAATTACGCCGCCATCAAAATTTTCGATAAAATTTACTCTGAATCCAATCGACACAAAAAACAATGGTGCAAAAATATAGGTTACGATATCGTGCAACATCTCTCTATTTTTTACACTGAATTCTTCGGTATCGCCAACGGCAATACCAACTAAAAATGCACCAAAAATTGCGTGCAATCCTAACCATTCGGTAAATATGGCTCCGAGAATACAAAATATAATAGCTAATGAAAGCGTGCCACCACCACTCGATAAATATTTATTGGAAAACACAAAACTATAATGAATTAATTTTCTGCCGACAGTGAGAATAAATGCGGCAAATCCAATCACCATAAACATTACTTGCCATCCTGCAAAACTACTTTCGCTTTCTAAATTAGCAACGCTCACTACAAGTGAAAACAACATCCATCCAATAAAATCATCAATCATTGCAGATGTCATCATTAAATTTCCGAATTTACTTCTTAGCTGCTTGAGGTCTATTAATATTTTAGCAAGTACCGACAATGCCGTAATTGACAATGCCGTACCCATAAATAATGACGATGCCATTTTATCTTGAACCCCATCAGGAAATAATATCGGTGTAAAAAACCAAGTTGCAGCAAATCCGATAATAAATGGAAATCCAATACCCGATAAACTGATAGCAGCAGCTGCATTTGCTTTTTCACGAATTGTTTTGAGATTTATTTCCTGCCCTGCCACAAACAACAACAACAAAATACCAATGCGCGCCAAACCGTCAAATGCAATTCCCGCATTTTTAGGTTCTACAAAAAATGAATTATAAAAATCGGGTGCTAAAATTTGCAGACAAGATGGGCCGAGTAAAATACCGGCAACCAATTCTCCCATTACTTGTGGGAGTTTAAATTTTCTGAACAGTTCTCCCAGTAATCTACCGGCCAATAATAGCGTTGCAACTAATAATAGGAAAGGTAATACCTCATGCGAAGGCAGTCTGTTCATAATAAATGGGTTTATGTTATGATTACTTGCGGTATTATTATTTCCTCCGGCTAAAGATGATACAGGGCTAACTGCATCGTGGGAACAAAATACCCATTACCCTATTGATTTAATAGAATAAGCCCCAAAGCTACACTTCAGGGCTTATAAATTATAATTTTAGCAATATTGTTAGATTAATTATCCGTTACCCTTCTTATAATCGGCCAAAAACTGGGCTAAACCTAGGTCGGTTAATGGATGTTTAAATAAGCCTAAAATTGATGAAAGCGGAACAGTTACTACATCTGCGCCAACTTCAGCACATCTTACAATATGCAATGGATTGCGAATAGAAGCAGCTAAAACCTCAGTTTCGTAACCGTAAACGCGATAAATATGCACAATTTGTTCAATCAGTTGAATACCATCCCAGTTCATATCATCAACACGTCCAATAAACGGTGAAAGGTATGTGGCACCTGCTTTTGCAGCTAATAATGCTTGTCCTGCCGAAAATACCAATGTGCAATTAGTGCGAATTCCGTTATCGGTGCACCATTTAATTGCCTTAATGCCTTCTTTAATCATAGGAATTTTAACAACAATGTTCGGGTGAAGGGCAGAAAGTTCTTTTGCTTCACGCACCATTCCGTCGAAATCTACGGAAATAACTTCTGCGCTAATGTCGCCGTCTACGATATTGCAAATATCGATGTAATGCTGTTTAATATTATCTGCTCCTGTTATACCAACCTTTGCCATTAGCGAAGGATTAGTTGTTACGCCATCAAGAATACCAAGCGAAGCGGCTTCACGTATCTCGTTTAAATCTGCTGTATCAATAAAAAATTTCATAGTGGTAATTTAATAAGGTGCAAATTTAGCTGCAAAAATTGAAAGACAATTCACGTTTTCAACATCCAAAGGCTAAAACATGCGTATGCAAGCTATAAGGCTAAAAAAATAATAAAGGAAGATGATAATTGCAGAAAAAATAAAAAGGGCAAGTGATCTACATCGCACCGCTACAACCACCTACCCTTGCTCCGGTCACGGCCTGGGGGATTCAGTAGGAGCTGGTCGTATAGGACTTGCCCGCAGCAAAAATAGATAAAATAGATGAGATGTTAAGTAAATTGAATAATTTGTAGTGCTTATTTTTGCAGTCAATAATATTAATTACTCATAACGCCGGTTATGCAATCGATAATAAGTAAGTAACTTGGCAACAATATATTACTATGGACATTACATTTAACAAGAATGAAGATGCGATAAAGATGTTAGTTTCAACCATGAAACAACGTTTAGCGATAGTTAGTGAAGGTGGTGGAAAAAAGTCGATCGACAAATTACACGAAAAAGGCAAATTGCATGCTCGTGAACGTATAAAGTTACTTTTTGATCAAGATAAACCTTGTATTGAAATTGGTGCGTTTACCGGACATAACATGTACACCGAACACGGCGGATGCCCAAGTGGTGGCGTGGTAGTAAAAATTGGATATGTAGCCGGAAGGCAGTGTATTGTAGTGGCAAATGATGCTACCGTTAAAGCAGGTGCATGGTTTCCAATTACCGGAAAAAAGAATTTGCGCGCTCAAGAAATTGCAATTGAAAATAAATTGCCGATTATCTATTTAGTAGATAGCGCAGGTGTTTATTTACCGATGCAAGATGAAATTTTTCCCGACAAAGAAAATTTTGGTCGCATATTTAGAAATAATGCGGTGATGAGCTCAATGGGTATCACACAAATTGCTGCTATTATGGGCAGTTGTGTTGCCGGAGGCGCATATTTACCAATAATGAGTGATGAAGCATATATCGTAAAAAACACAGGCAGTATTTTCTTAGCAGGCCCTTATTTGGTTAAAGCCGCCATTGGCGAAGATATTGATGCAGAAACACTTGGCGGTGCAATAACCGCAACCGAAATTTCAGGAATATGTGATTATGCGGCAGAAAATGATGAAGATTGTTTGGCACATATTCGCAAAACAATGGATAAAATTGGCAGCAAACCAAAAGCAGGTTTCGATAGAATTGCAGCTGCAGCGCCGCTTCTTAAAGAGGAAGATATTTATGGCATCATGCCCGAAGACATTACAAAGCAATATGATGTTTTAGATATTATAAAACGCTTGGTCGACAAATCAGAATTCGACGAATATAAAGGTACCTATGGCAAAACAATTGTTTGTGGAACCGGACGCATTGATGGTTGGAGTGTTGGTATTGTTGCCAACCAGCGAAAAGCGGTGAAAAATAAAAAAGGTGAATTGCAAATTGGTGGTGTAATTTATAACGACAGTGCCGATAAAGCAGCAAGGTTCATAATGAATTGCAACCAGAAAAAAATACCATTGCTCTTTTTACAAGATGTTACCGGATTTATGGTAGGCAGCAAAAGTGAACATACAGGAATTATAAAAGACGGTGCTAAATTGGTTAACGCAGTCGCCAATTCGGTTGTACCTAAATTTACCGTAATCATTGGCAACAGCTTCGGCGCCGGCAATTATGCCATGTGCGGAAAAGCCTACGACCCAAGATTAATAGTAGCCTGGCCAAATGCTAAAATTGCCGTAATGGGCGGCTCACAAGCCGGCAAAGTCCTACTTCAAATTCAAGTAGCTTCACTCAAAGCAAAAGGCGAAGAAATAACAGCAGAAAAAGAAAAAGAACTCCTGGAAAAAATACTCAACCACTACAACGAAACCATGGACCCTTATTACGGTGCTGCCAGGCTCTGGATAGATGCTATAATAGATCCTCTAGACACCAGAAAATGGGTTAGTATGGGGATTGAAATGGCTAATAATAATGCTGATATAAAACCCTTTAACCCGGGAGTAATTCAGGTGTAGATTTTATGTTAGCGGTTGAAAAGGAACACGGATTCAACAGATTGAACAGATAAAAAACGGATTTGTTTTTGAGGTGGAATGAGGGCTGTTCCATTAGCACATTAGTTCTCCGCGACTCCGCTTTCTCCCTCTTCTCCGCGTGAACACAAATATTACATAAATAGATGGTAATCGCTGTAGTATATGAATTACCTTAGCAGCACATCGGTACATTTGCACATTCGTCTTCGGCATCTTAATTTCACCCCATGAAGCAATGGATAATTTTGCCTTTCCTTTTTAGTTTGATTATAGCTTTCAGTCAGCCCGCAATTATTCCTGCGCCTGTATCCTTCTCGCCAGGAATCGGTTATTTTACTTTTGGTCCTACAACCTATATGCTTGGGACTGATTTCAGGTCGTACATGGATGGATTTACGGCAAAAGATTATTTTATTAAATATTGCAATCTCCCAATAAAAACCGCTAACAAAGAAATTGGCAGCGGCCAAATAATACGCCTGGAATATGATACTACTTTAGCTTTAAACGATGGTGGTTATCGCCTTACTATTGACCCTGATGGTATTGCGGTTACCGGAAAAAATGAAGGAGGCGTTTTTTACGGATTAATTTCATTGATGCAAATGATTGAAAAATCGGGACCAAATACTTATCAAATTCCATGTGGCATTATTGAAGATTATCCTCAATTTCAATATCGCGGAATGCATTTAGATTGTGCAAGGCATTTCTTTGATGTTGATTTCATTAAAGAATATATCGATTATATGGCCATGTATAAAATGAATACTTTCCACTGGCATTTAACAGACGACCAAGGATGGCGCATTGAAATAAAACAATATCCCAAACTAACAGAAATTGGTGCTTGGCGAAGCGGCAGCATGGTTGGGCATTATAAGGACCAAAAATTTGACACCATTAAATATGGTGGTTTTTATACACAACGCGATATAAAAGAAATTGTAAAATATGCAACAGATAGACATATTACAATTATACCTGAAATTGAAATGCCCGGACATTGCATCGCAGCTTTAGCCGCATATCCGGAATTAGGCTGTGTAAAAGATACCACTTATGCGGTTGAAAAATTATGGGGTGTTTTAGATGAAGCCTTTTGCCCCAAGGAAGAAACATTTGTATTCTTACAAAATGTGTTAGATGAAGTGATGCAAATGTTTCCATCGCAGATGATTCATATTGGTGGAGATGAAGTGGTAAAAAAACGTTGGGAAAATTGTGCCCATTGTCAACAACTTATTCAAGAAAATAATTTAATAGACGAACACGGTTTACAAAGTTATTTTATTAAACGCATTGAAAATTATGTCGTAAGCAAAGGACGCAACATTGTTGGCTGGGACGAAATTGCAGAAGGCGGCCTTGCACCAAATGCAACCATTATGAGCTGGAATGGCGAAGCCGGTGGTATTGAAGCTGCACAGCAAAGTCATTATGCCATAATGACGCCGACTAATACTTGTTATTTCGATTATTATCAAGGTTCACCTTCGCTGGAACCGCTTGCAATTGGTGGTTTTACAACATTGGAAGAAGTGTATAACTACTACCCTATTCCATCAGTATTAACTGCGGAGCAATCGAAATATATATTAGGTGCACAAGGCAATATTTGGACTGAATATATTAACTATCCTGAAAATGTTGAATATATGATGATGCCACGCATGCTTGCGCTCAGTGAAGTATTGTGGTCGCCAAAAACGAAATATAATTACGATGATTTTATTACGAGATTATTATTTCATTTTAGTTTGCTCGATAAAAGTAGTACCAATTATGCCAAGTCGATTTATCAAGTAAATTACACTATAATTGAAGGCGAAGAAAGTAATCAAATAAAAATTGCACTCAATGCCAGCAAACAACTGGGAAGTATCTCAGTAAATTTAATAAATGGTATTAACGGTACAAAAACATCTTTCGAATACACAAAACCATTTGTTATTGATTCAGCAACGGCTTTTATAACAACTAATTTAAATGGTGCCATTAAAAATGCTCCGGTTACCAATATTAAATTAAATTATAATAAAGCAACAGGTAAAAAAATTATTTTAAAAACCCAACCATCAAAAAAATATGCCGGCGACGGAACGCTAACATTAGTAAATGGTATAGAGGCAACCGTAAATCCCAATTGGAGCGGTAATGAATGGCTTGGGTTTAGTGGAACCGATTTAGAAGTAATTATCGACTTAGGTAAAATTGATTCTATCAATACAATCACAGTTGGATTTTTATATGATAAATTGAGTTGGATTTATCCGCCGGAATCGATGCAAGTGCTTGTTTCCAACGGTGGCAGAAATTATGATAATGCCGGAACCATAAACGTTACAGGTGATGGCAAACGAATACCAGTGGAAATAACATCATCAATTAAAACAGGTAGATATGTAAAAATCATTGCTAAAAACTATGGCATTATTCCGCAAAACAATCCCGGTGCAGGTTCAAAGCCATGGCTTTTTGTTGATGAAATTGCTATTGATTAATTTTTTGATATATTCAAATAAAATAAAACATACATGACCTCCAGAAGAAATTTTATTAAGGCAACGGCATTAGGTGCGGGCGCGTTAACTTCAGCGAAAACTTATGCCAATAATTACCAACCGAAACCAATGCATAAACCAATTGTTTTATCAACTTGGGATTTTGGTATCGAAGCCAATAAAGATGCTTGGGCGATATTAAATAATAAAGGAAGGGCATTAGATGCAGTGGAAGCCGGTGTTAAAGTAGCGGAAAACGATTTGCATTCTACTTCGGTAGGTTTGGCTGGGCAGCCTGACCGCGAAGGCCACACCACTTTAGATGCATGCATCATGGATGAAAATTACAATTGTGGCTCGGTAGCATTTTTGGAGAAAATAAAAAATCCGATATCCGTTGCACGCCGTGTGATGGAAAAAACACCGCATATTATGTTAGTTGGTGCCGGTGCACAGCAATTTGCGTTAGAACAAGGCTTTACAATCGATGATTATACTAATCCCGAATCAGTTAAAGCATATAAAGAATGGTTGAAAAAATCTGAATACAAGCCAATTATCAATATAGAAAATCACGATACAATTGGTATGATAGCCATGGATGAAACAGGTAATTTATCAGGTGCTTGCACAACAAGCGGAATGGCATTTAAATTGCGCGGAAGGGTTGGCGACTCCCCTATTATTGGCGCAGGGTTGTATGTAGATAATGAAATTGGCGCCGCAACAGCAACCGGTGTTGGAGAAGAAGTAATTCGAATTGCAGGAACGCATTTGGTAGTTGAATTAATGCGACAAAATTATTCGCCGTATGAAGCCTGTAAAGAAGCTGTGATGCGCATGGTAAAGATTAGAAAAGAAAAAACTAAGGAATTTCAAGTAGGTTTTATCGCATTGAATAAAAATGGAGAATTTGGCGCTTATTGTTTGCAAAAAGGATTTAATTATGCCGTTTATTCAAATAATATTCCCAACCAATTGTTTAAGGCAGATGCTTATTATTAATTATTTCTTTGAAAATTATGCATAAAGTGATTTTAGAAATTTGCACATTTAATGCTACCGATGTTGCCATAGCTGTAGCTGCCGGAGCCGACAGAATTGAATTGTGTGCATCGTATGTTGAAGGGGGAATTACACCATCGCATGCTGCAATAACCGAAGCATTTAAAATAATTGACCCGGAAAATATTGTTGTAATGATTAGGCCTCGCGGTGGTGATTTTATTTATGATGATTACGAATTTGCAGTAATGCAACAAGATATTTTGCAATGCAAAGCCATTGGCGTAAAACAAATAATTTTCGGAATTATTACTGTTGATGGCAAATTAGATGCTATTCGAAATAAAGCATTAATAGACCTCGCAGCACCGATGCAGTGCACGCTGCAACGCGCATTCGATTTAACCGACAATGCTTTCGAAGCTTTGGAGGCAGCAATTGCTTGCGGATTTAAACGCATACTTACTTCAGGGCAACAAGCATCTGTTTATGCAGGTAAAGATTTAGTGAAAGCATTAATTGAACAAGCAAAAAACCGCATTACCATTTTACCGGGAGCCGGTGTAACATCCAACAATGCAAAAGAAATAATTGAATTTACCGGTTGTACCGAAATACATACATCAGCAAAAATGAAAGCACCGGTTAAACAGTCAGATAACTATACTTTTAGAAACGGCATTTACGATTTTAGTCACCTCACCTGCGTTAATTCTGATGAAGTTGCAGCATTAAAAAAAATAACTTCTTCATTTTAACCATGAAACAACATCTTTGCACACTTTTTGTATTATTTACATGCTTTGCAGCTTCAGCGCAAAAAAACATGGAAATAAATCTGAATACCAATTGGGAATTTCGCAAATATTCTGATACCACTTCGTGGATTCCGGCAACGGTTCCGGGTTGTGTGCACACCGATTTACTGAATGCCAAAATAATTGCCGACCCTTTTTACGGGAATAATGAAAAAGATGTGCAATGGATAGAAAATGAAGATTGGGAATATCGCACCACCTTTATGGTAAGCAATAAATTTTTGCGCAACGATTTTATTTATCTCAATTTCGATGGTTTAGATACTTATGCTTCAGTTTATTTAAATGACTCGCTCATTTTAGAATCGGAAAATATGTTTTTGGCGTATCGATTAAATGTAAAGAGCATGTTGCGTAAGAGTGAGAATACCATTTACATCCGCTTTCAATCGCCGGTAAAAAAGGCAAAAGCATTGCAAGCAGTTAACTCGGTTCAATTACCCGGCGAGGAACGTGTTTTTATTCGGAAAGCACAATATCAATTCGGCTGGGACTGGGGTCCAAGGCTGGTTACGAGCGGAATCTGGAAAGATGTTGCGCTTCAGGCTAGCGAAGCAATTGATGTAAAATCATTTAACCTCAACTTTACCGATAACGGCAGCAACAAAATAGCAATTGATTTCGATTTGCTCATGAACGCTTATGCGAAAAGTGATTTTACACTAAAACTTGTAGAAGAAACTTCGCAAACTGTTGTACATGAATATACCTATCTCGATCAATTTCCAACGGCAATTTCGACAGAAACTTTCTTTCAAATTTCAAAACGGTGGTATCCAAATGGAATAGGTGAGCAAAATTTATATCATTTTAAATTTACCATTCAGCATAAAAATAAAATAATCTTTGAACGAAAAATCACCACCGGATTCAGTAATATTAAATTAGTGCAGGAACCTGACAAAGTGGGAAAAAGTTTTTATTTTACGGTAAACGGCACAAAAGTATTTGCCAAAGGCGCTAACCTAATCCCACTGCACAGCTTCTCTCCTGCCGCAACACGTGAGCATTATCGCAAAACAATTACAGAAGCCAAAAATATGAACATGAATATGATTCGCATTTGGGGTGGAGGCGTTTATGAAGCTGATTATTTATACGAATTATGTGATTCGCTCGGCATTATGGTTTGGCAAGATTTTATGTTTGCATGCGCCATGTATCCGGACAATCCTGTTTGGGAAAATGAATTTAATTATCAGGTTAGCCGATTAAAACATCATCCCAGCATTGCATTATGGTGCGGTAATAATGAAAATGATGAAGGATGGAAAAACTGGGGATGGCAAAAACAATTTAATTATTCAGGTGACGATTCTGCATACATTGCATTTACAAATGCGAAGTTATTTAATCGGGTTATACCGGATGTAATCACTTCAACAACAGGTGGTAAACAAAATTATCACCCTTCTTCACCTTTGCACGGTTGGGGACGAAAAGAAAGTCTGCTTGAAGGCGATGCACATTATTGGGGAGTATGGTGGGGCAAGCAACCATTCAGCGTTTTTAATGAGAAAGTGCCGCGGTTTATGAGCGAATATGGATTTCAAGGGATGCCTGCATACAATTCATTTGAACAATTTATTCCGCAAGATGAATTGTATTTAGGTTCAGCATCAGTTAAAAATCATCAAAAACATCCCGTAGGGTATGAAACAATTCAGGAATACATGGAGCGTTCTTATATAACACCTGACAATTTTGAAGACTATATTTATATCTCCCAGTTATTACAAGCAGGCGGCATGGAAACCGCAATTGCAGCACATCGACGCAATATGCCGTATTGCATGGGAACACTCTTTTGGCAACTGAACGACTGTTGGCCGGTAACGAGTTGGAGCGTCATTGATTATTATTTCAATAGAAAGGCTTCGTATTATGCTGTTAAAAAAGCATATCAAGAGGTTATGGTGAATGTTTTATCAGAAAAAGGCAATATTTCAACTTGGCTCATAAATGACCGACCAACTGCCATTAATGCAACATTGGCATATCAATTAGTAACCACCAATGGCCATGTAATTTCCGGCGACACATTGCCGATAACACTAAATCCGGCAACATCAACGCTATTTACCACCCTCCAAATTACCCAGTTTTTACAAGGCAATGCTCCTGAAAACTGTGTTTTACATATTTCAATTACCGAAAACGAGGTGCTTTTAGCCGAAACATTCCATTTGTTTGCCGAGCCCAAAACCCTTGTTTTACAGCAGCCCAACATTACACTTGCCTACAACAAGAACCGCAACACAGTTACAATTTCAACCGACTCGTATGCCCATGGCATTTACTTGTATACAGAAGCCGGGGAATTGCTTTTGAGTGATAATTTCTTCAATCTATTGCCTTATACCTCAAAAGAAATATCTTTGCAGCAGATTGCACCCGAAAATGTGGAGGCGGTTATTAAAATTAAGTGCTTAAATACCCTTTATAACAAATAAAATATGAAACGTTACGCTATAGGAGATATTCATGGTTGTCACCAAACCTTTGTTGCATTACTTGACACACTAAACCTCACAAAAGAGGATGAATTGTATTTGCTTGGTGATATGATTGACCGCGGTCCTAACAGCAAAGCCGTTTTAGACCATGTTTTGGATATGATTGACAATGGTTATAAAGTAACAGCACTAATGGGAAACCACGAATACATGTTTTCTCAGGCGATAGATGAAACGATTCCGTATTGCTGGGATTGGCGCAGATATCAAAACTGGATAAAAAATGGCGGTATTACAACCATGCACAATTTCGGTTACACGCGCATCGACGATTTAAAACAACTTGATAAAAAATATATCACTTTTATAAACGAGTTGAAACCGTATGTAGAACTAGAAAATTGTTTCTTAGTGCATGCCGGATTTAATTTTAAGGAAGAAGATATTTTTAAAGACAAAAACAGCATGTATTGGATACGTAATTGGTACGAAGCCATTGATGCAGAAAAAGTGAAAAACAAACTCATTATTCACGGTCATACTACCCGTCGTTACGACACTTTAGAAGAGGAAATCAAGGAAAAGAAATTCAATGCCATCAGCATCGATTGCGGTTGTGTTTACAATATGAATGTAAACATTGGTCAATTATGCGCAATAAACATTGATACACTTGAGGTTATCTTCCAGAAAAATGTAGACAAGTTTGAGCAAGTAGAAAATACCGAAATTATTTAATACGCTCCAGCTTTATTTCAATTGCATCGCGCACGCTGATTGGCACCATTTCGTATTCCACATTGGTAAGTTCTAAACCAAAGTCTTCATGCGTAGGCAAGCTCAACGATTTAATGAATCGATAACCTTTCACTACTATTTGTTCCCAAGGTGTTAGCTTATTATCGCTTGCAACGCGTGAGTTGAGGAGAATGAATTTAAAATCGGCATACATACCATGTTTGCGTAAACTAGGGTAATTACTTACGATATCAACTTCGCCGGTTTTCACCATTTCTTCCACTATTTGCTTGAACATCACATTTACTTTATGTTCAACTTTAAATCCGAATCGCAGGCGCACAAAAAACATTTTTTTCGGAATAATAGTATCTACCGAATAGCTGGCAAGGAATGGGTCGTTTGAAATATCAACATGCACAAACCAATAAACATCTGCTCGTTTTGGTCGCTTCCTAAATATTGAATAAATGATATTCGAATCGATATGGTTTTTATCATTCACCATCGACATATAAACCAAATGAGATGATTCTTTAGGCAAGGTTTCGTCAGCCATTAAATCTTGAATAGCCGGCAAATATTTGTCAATTTCTACAAACTCGGTATGTTTTGCGCGCAACTTCCTTGCTTCATAAAATATCCATAATCCGAAGAAAATTGCAACCGCAAGTGAAACGGTAAACCAACCACCATGCGTAAATTTATTGAGATTAGAAACCAAGAAGGACCCTTCAATAGCAAGTAAAATAATCGCAAACAGTGCTATCAGAATAATGTTCCGCTTTTGTAAACGCATTAAACTTGCGAGCAATACCGTGGTCATTATCATATCAAAAGTAATGGCAAGACCGTAAGCGGCCTCCATATTTTTGGCTTCACGAAACAAAAGTACAACAGCAATACAACCTGCAAACAAAAACCAGTTTATTGCGGGAATATAAATTTGCCCTCTAACGTTGGAAGGATAAACCACTTTAAAATTCGTCCATAATTTTAATTTCATGGCTTCATTCACCAATGTAAAGCAACCTGTAATTATGGCTTGACTGGCAATTAATGTAGCAAGCGTTGCGATTATAATCCCAATTGGCAGGAACCATTCGGGCATAATCATATAAAATGGACTGTGTTCTTGCAGTGTTCCACCGTCTAATGTTAAGAGATAAGCTGATTGTCCGCAATAGTTCAACAATAACATCACCAAAACAAATGTCCAGCTAAACCGAATATTGTGTTTCCCGCAATGTCCTAAATCGCTATACATGGCTTCTGCTCCGGTTGTGCATAAAAACACACCTCCCAGCAACCAAAAACCGCCTTTATACTCCGTAAGTAAATGTATAGCCCAATATGGGTTTAGTGCAGCCAAAACTCCGGGATTCTGAATAATTTGAATCCCCCCTAAAATACCAATCATGATAAACCAAACTGTCATAATAGGCCCAAATGCAACGCCTATAACATTTGTACCGAATTGCTGAATTACGAACAATACTGTCATTGCGATAATTACGTAAGGCACGACACTATCAATATTTGGATTAATAATTTTCAGGCCTTCAATAGCCGAAGAGATTGAAATTGGCGGAGTTATAAAACCATCTGCTATAAGTGCAGCACACCCTACTAATGCAGGTATAATAGCCCATTTAATCTTAAATCTTCTATGTATTGCGTATAGTGCAAAAATCCCCCCTTCACCCCTATTATCGTTATTGAGCGCGAGGTATACATATTTGAAAGTTGTAATAATTAATAGGGTCCAAAACACACAACTTAATCCACCCAATACAATTTCACGCGAAATAGTATGTTCGCCAAGCACGGCACTTAGAACATAAATAGGAGAAGTTCCGATATCTCCG
>JANMLV010000196.1:0-25086 GCA_031372705.1 Bacteroidota bacterium
GGTAAAGGTTTCCAAGGTGTTGTAAAACGTCACAATTTTAGTGGTGTCGGTATGCGCTCACACGGTCAGCACGATCGTCACAGAGCCCCGGGTTCAATCGGTCAATCATCATATCCTGCAAGAGTATTTAAAGGATTAAGAATGGCCGGTCGTATGGGTAACGATACAGTTAAACAACGCGGACTTAAAGTAGCAAAAATTATTTCTGACAAGAACTTAATCTTAATAAACGGATCAGTTCCGGGAAGCAAAGGTTCTTACGTAATAATCGAGAAATAACATGAAAGTTGAAATAATAAAAATATCAGGCGAAAAAACCGGTAAACAGGTTGAGCTCAACGACGAAATCTTCGGCATTGAACCAAACGACCACTCTATTTACCTTTCGGTAAAGCAATACTTGGCAAATCAACGTCAGGGAACGCATAAGTCGAAAGATAAAGGTGAAACAGCAGGTTCAACACGCAAGTTACACCGTCAAAAAGGAACAGGTGGATCACGTAAAGGAAGTATTAAAAACCCTTTATACCACGGTGGTGGAACAATTTTCGGACCACGTCCTCGCGATTATAGCTTCAAGCTTAACCGCAAGGTGAAAGAATTAGCACGTCGCTCAGCATTGTCGTACAAGGCAAAAGCAAACAGCATTGTTGTTATCGAAGATTTTAATCTCGAAACACCAAAAACAAAAACTTTTGCAGGCATCATGAAAAACATTGGTGTAAGTGGTAAAAAGACTTTGTTTGTTCTTGGCGACAGCAGCGCAAATGTTCGTTTATCTATGCGTAACTTACCTAAAACAGGTACAGCAAAAGCAAGCGACTTGAACACTTATGATATCATGAATGCACAGTGTATCGTGTTAAGCGAAAGCACAGTGGGTTTGATAAATCAAGCGGCAGAAAACAATTAAAAAATAAGTAGAAATGGCAAAGAGAATATTAATCAAACCACTCATAACCGAGAAAACCACCAAGCTCACTGAAGCTAATGGTACCTATGGTTTTGTAGTTGGTATGGATGCCAATAAAATCGAGATCAAAAATGCCGTAGAAAAAAATTACGGTGTTACAGTATCGGATGTTAGAACGATTACTGACAATGGGAAATTTGGCTGGAAAAGAACACCGTTCGGCATCAGTCAAGGAACCAAAGGACGTATGAAGAAAGCATACGTTACTCTCAAAAAAGGCGAAACAATTGATTTTTTCAGCACAATTTAATCTGAAAGATGGCTTTAAAGAAATATAATCCGGTTACACCAGGTACGAGATTCAGAATAAGTAATACTTACGCTGAAGTAACTACGGATACACCAGAGAAGAGTTTGACAGCCCCGTTTAAGAAATCGGGTGGACGTAACAGTTCAGGAGCTATGACCATGCGCTATATTGGCGGTGGACATAAAAAGAAATATCGTATAATCGACTTCAAGCGCGACAAACATAATGTTCCCGCTACAGTTAAAACGGTAGAGTATGATCCTAACCGCACTGCATTTATTGCATTGCTAAACTATGCAGATGGCGAGAAGCGCTATATACTGGCACCAAACGGTGTGCAGGTTGGCCAAACCATTGAAGCTGGTGAGAACGTTGCTCCGGAATTAGGAAACGCATTGATGCTCCGCAATATGCCGCTCGGAACTATCATCCACAATATCGAAATGCAACCCGGTAAAGGTGGAATGATTGCCCGCAGCGCAGGAAGCTGGGCTCAGTTATCAGCTAAAGAAGGTAAGTATGTAATAGTACGTATGCCATCAGGTGAAACACGCATGATTCTCGACACTTGCTATGCAACTGTTGGAACCGTATCTAATCCTGATCATAACCTTCAGCAACTTGGTAAAGCAGGTCGCAGCCGCTGGTTAGGCGTTCGCCCAAGAGTTCGTGGTGTTGCCATGAACCCTGTTGATCACCCGATGGGTGGTGGTGAAGGACGTTCATCAGGTGGACATCCAAGATCGCGCAACGGTAAATACTCAAAAGGTATGAAAACTCGTCGCCCGAAGAAAACAACATCTAAGTTTATTATTACGAGACGCAAAAAATAATTAAGAGTTAATGGCACGTTCGATAAAAAAAGGACCTTATGTGGATCATAATCTCGCCGGCAAGGTAGAGAGAATGAATGACACAAATAAAAAGACTGTGATGAAAACCTGGTCTCGCCGCTCTACTATTATCCCTGATATGGTAGGACATACGTTCGCGGTGCACAATGGCAACAAGTTTATTCCGGTTTTTGTTACGGAAAACATGGTTGGTCATAAGCTAGGTGAGTTTTCTCCAACAAGAAACTTTAAATCACACACCAGTAAAAAATAAGCATTATGGAAGCAGTAGCAAAACTTATAAATAACCCAAGAACTAACAACAACGCCGGTTCGCCGCGTAAAGCAAGGTATGTTGTTGATCTTATCAGAGGGTTAGATATCGAAAAAGCACTCAACGTGTTGCGTTTTACTCAAAAAGAAGCCGCAGCACCTGTAGAAAAGGTATTGAGAAGTGCAATTAAAAACTGGGAGCAAAAATTCGAAATGGACGCAGCCGACAGTAAACTATATGTGAAAGAATGTTTTGTTGATGGTGGTAAAACCATGCGCCGTTTTCAACCGGCACCGCACGGAAGAGCTTACCGTATTCGCAAACGCACGAACCACATTACAATTAAAGTTGCATCAAGAACTGCAACAGATAACACATCAAAAGAAACCAAAGAATAAAATAATCAATTCGAATGGGACAAAAATGTAACCCGATAGGCAACAGATTAGGTATCATCCGAGGATGGGACAGTAATTGGTATGGTGGAAGAACCATGGCAGAGAAGTTGGTGGAAGATGAAAAAATTCGCCAATACCTAACCGCAAGGATATCAAAAGGTGGAATTTCAAGAATTGTAATTGAAAGAACACTAAACCGCATCACCGTAACTATTCATACTTCACGTCCCGGTATTATCATCGGAAAAGGCGGTGGAGAGGTAGATAAAGTGAAAGAGGAATTGAAGAAAATAACTGACAAGGATGTACAAATAAATATTGTAGAAATCCGTCGTCCTGAATTGGATGCTAATATTGTAGGTGAAACAATTGCCCGTCAATTAGAAGCACGTATTAACTTCCGTCGCGCAATAAAAATGTCAATCGCATCAACAATGCGCATGGGAGCAGAAGGAGTTAAGATTCGCGTAAGTGGTCGTTTGAATGGAGCTGAGATGGCACGTTCAGAAGAATACAAACAAGGACGTGTGCCTTTGCATACTTTCAGAGCTGATATTGATTATGCATGGAAGGAAGCACAAACGGTTTATGGTAAACTTGGAATCAAAGTATGGATCTGTAAAGGTGAAGTATTAGGCAAAAGAGATCTCCAACCGAATGTAGGAGTGCAGCAAGAAAAAGATCGTAATAACAAGAGAAGAAGAGCTAAACGTTAAAAATATAAATCATGTTAGCGCCAAAAAAAGTAAAACATCGCAAAACGTTTAAGGGTAAGATAAAGGGTAATGCTAAAAAAGGCAGCCTGTTATCAGCAGGGTCTTTCGGTTTAAAAACACTGGAAGAAGGATGGATAACAGATCGCCAGATTGAAGCCGCAAGGGTTGCATTAACACGTCACCTTAAACGTGAAGGTCAGGTTTGGATTAATATATTTCCGGATAAGCCAATAACCAAAAAACCTGCAGAGGTTCGTATGGGTAAGGGTAAGGGTGCTCCCGAATATTGGGTAGCAGTTGTTCAGCCGGGAAGAATTATGTTCGAAGCTGATGGAGTACCACTGGATACTGCACGTGAAGCAATGCGTCTTGCTGCAGGGAAATTACCGGTTAAAACAAAATTTGTAGTCCGCAGAGATTACGTTTCATAAAATTAAAATTTGGCAAATGGCTAAGTTAAAGAAAGAAGATTTAAACCAGCTGAGCATAGAAGACCTTAAACAAAGGCTTCATGATGACGGCGATCATTTGACGAAACTGCGTTTCAACCATGCGGTTAATCCAATCGATAACCCATCTCAAATACGTTATGTGCGTAGAGAGATAGCAAGATTGAAAACAGAACTTCGTAAACGTGAATTGGTTTCAGCCAAATAAACTATAAACCAGGATGGAACAGGAAACAAGAAATCTAAGAAGAGCAATTACCGGAGTGGTAACAAGCAACAAAATGGAAAAATCCATAACTGTTGCCGTTGAGCGAAAAATCATGCACACCAAGTACGGTAAGTTCCTCAAGAAAACAAAAAAATATCATGCTCACGATGAAGCAAATGATGCTAAAGTGGGTGATATTGTAAAAATTATGGAAACTCGTCCTTTGAGTAAACTCAAAAGATGGAGATTAGTTGAAGTGATCGAAAGAGCTAAATAACATGATACAACAGGAATCCAGACTTAAAGTTGCTGACAACAGTGGCGCACGCGAAGTGTTATGTATCCGCGTATTGGGCAGCACAAGAAGAAGATATGCTTCACTTGGCGATAAAATTATCGTTACTGTGAAAGATGCTCTTCCGGGTGGCGGCGTTAAAAAAGGCACAATATCAACTGCAGTAGTAGTAAGAACGCATAAAGAAGTTCGTCGTAAAGATGGTTCTTATATACGTTTCGACGACAATGCATGTGTGTTGCTTAATGCTTCTGACGAACCAAGAGGAACACGTATTTTCGGACCAGTGGCCCGCGAATTGAGAGATAAACAATTTATGAAAATCGTTTCATTAGCACCGGAGGTGTTATAATTATGGAAGCAAAAAATACAACAAACCGTTTCAAACCGAAATACCACGTTAAGAAAAACGATACGGTATTGGTTATTGCCGGCGATGACAAAGGCAAGAAAGGAAGAGTGATTGAAGTTGTTAGCACAACTGGTCGCGTTTTGATTGAAGGTGTAAACATCGTTTCAAAGCATACGCGTCCAACTCAACAATACCCTAACGGTGGTATTATTAAGAAAGAAGCGCCAATTCATATCAGCAATGTGCAACTGGTTGATCCTAAAACAGGAAAAGGAATCAGAGTGAATCGCAAAACTGTGGATGGCAAAATTGTTAGAACTAATAAAACAGGTGAAATAATTAAATAATGGAAACCAGAACTCCACGCCTTCAGTCAAAATATCGCGACGAGGTAGCTAAATCGCTGCATGAGAAGTTCCTTTATAAGAGCTCTATGCAAATACCTAAATTGTTGAAGATTTCAATTAATCAAGGTTTAGGTAAAGCGACTCAGGACAAGAAAATGATTGATGTGGCAATCGATGAAATGACTCGTATTACCGGTCAGAAATGTGTTGCTACTAACTCGAAGAAAGATATTTCTAACTTCAAATTACGTCAAAACCAACCAATTGGTGTGAAAGTAACTTTGAGAGGAGAAAACATGTATGAATTTTTGGATCGTTTTTTCGCTGTGGCTTTACCACGCGTTCGCGATTTCAAAGGTGTAAACGACAAGAGCTTTGATGGCAGAGGTAACTATACACTTGGTATAAATGAGCATATCATTTTCCCGGAAATAGATATCGATAAAGTAACCAAAATTACCGGTATGGATATCACTTTTGTTACTTCAGCCAAAACTGATGCCGAAGCTTACGAATTATTAAAAGGACTAGGAATGCCATTCCGCAAACCATAAAAAAATAGCATGTCAAAAAAATCAATAATTGCAAGAAATGACAAGCGTGAGCGTATGATCACTTTATACGCTGACCGTCGCAAGCAACTTAAAGCAGAGGGTCGTTGGGAAGATTTAGATAAACTTCCTCGTAACTCTTCACAGGTAAGATATAGAAACCGTTGCAAATTAACAGGGCGTCCAAGAGGTTACATTAGTGATCTTGGTATTTCAAGAATCAAACTCCGCGATTTAGCTTTATATGGCAAAATTCCGGGAATGACAAAAGCAAGTTGGTAATAATAAACATAGTAAAAAAGGTAAATGAAAGTTACAGATCCAATAGCTGATTTTCTGACTAGAATCAGAAATGCTCAAAAAGCTAATCACAGAATAGTAGAGGTGCCTGCTTCAGGAATGAAGAAACGCCTTACTGAGATATTGTATGAGCACGGTTTCATCTTCAGATATAAATTTGAAGACGAAGGTCCACAAGGCACTATCAAGATCGCGTTAAAATACGATCCTGTTACAAAATCACCTGCCATAAAAGGTCTCACACGCATCAGTAAACCGGGTCTGCGCAAGTATGCAGGGTCAACTGAAATGCCAAGAGTTTTAAGTGGCTTAGGCTTAGCAATCGTGTCAACATCTAAAGGTGTAATGACCGAAAAAGAAGCAAAACGCCAGAATGTTGGTGGAGAAGTATTATGTTACGTATATTAATTAAAAAAGAAAGTTTATAACAATGTCACGAATAGGAAAATTACCCATTCAATTACCTGCCGGAGTAACTGTTTCAGTTGCTGACAATAATCTAGTTACCGTAAAAGGTAAGCTTGGTGAATTGTTCCTTAAGGTAGACGCAGATATCACTATCAAACCGGAAGGTTCAGTGGTTACCTTGGAACGTCCAACAGAACAAAAAAGACATAAAGCAATGCATGGTCTATACAGAGCATTAATTGCCAATATGGTTAAAGGTGTTTCTGAAGGCTTCAAAAAAGAACTCGAATTAGTAGGTGTTGGTTACAGAGCAGCAAATACCGGTCAAATTCTTGAAATTTCAGTTGGATACTCTCACCCTATTGTGATGATGATTCCAAAAGAAGTAAAGCTTACAACAGTGACTGAGAAGGGTAAAAACCCAACTATCATTCTTGAAAGCAACGACAAACAATTATTAGGTGCTATTGCGGCAAAGGTTAGATCATTCCGCAAGCCGGAACCATACAAAGGAAAAGGTATTAAATATTCTGACGAAGTATTGCGTCGTAAAGCAGGTAAAACTGCAGGTAAATAAAAGCATTAGCTATGTTATCAAGAAAAGTAATAAGAAGACAAAAAATACGCTATCGTATCCGTAAAAAAATTACAGGAACGGCAGAGCGTCCAAGATTGGCAGTTTACAGAAGCAACAAAGAGATTTATGCTCAGTTGATTGATGATGTTGCCGGCCACACAATTTGCTCCGCATCAAGCGCCGACAAACAGGGTAAAACCCTTACAGGCACTAAATGTGATAAAGCGAAAGAAGTGGGCAAAGCGCTAGCTCAAATTGCAGCTGAAAAAGGAATAGTAGTTGTAGCATTTGACCGCGGTGGGTACTTATATCATGGAAGAATTTTGAAACTGGCAGAAGGTGCCCGTGAAGGAGGTCTTCAATTCTAAAAAAGAACTTGAGTTATGGCAATTAATAGAGAAATACAAAGAGTTAGAGCAAGTGAGCTCGAATTAAAAGAGAAAATCGTTGGTATCCAACGCGTTGCTAAGGTTACTAAAGGTGGTAGAACATTCAGTTTTTCTGCACTTGTAGTTGTTGGTGATGGCAATGGTATAGTTGGTCACGGACTTGGAAAAGCACGTGAAGTAACTGAAGCTATCCAAAAAGGAATCGACGATGCCAAAAAGAATCTTATTAAAGTGCCCGTTCATAAAGGAACTATTCCGCATGAACAACTTGGTAAATTCGGTGCAGGCAAGGTTATGATTAAACCGGCTGCTCACGGAACAGGAGTAATTGCAGGTGGTGCAATGCGCGCAGTATTTGAAAGCGCAGGTGTTACCGACGTGCTAGCAAAATCTTTAGGTTCATCTAACCCACACAACGTGGTTAAAGCAACTTTTGATGCGCTTGCTCATTTGAGAACTCCAATGACCATCGCTCAACAAAGAAATACACCATTAAAAAAAGTATTCAATAATTAATCGGCTATGAGCAAGATAAAAGTTACATCAGTTAGAAGCACAACTGACCGACCAAAAAGACAAAAAGCTACAATGATAGCTTTAGGTCTTCGCAGAATGAATCAGAGCGTGGAAGTAGAAGCTACCCCGCAGATTATTGGTATGGTGAAAGCAGTACAACATTTAGTTAAAGTAGAAAATATTTAAAATGGATTTATCAAATTTAAAACCGGCAGAAGGTTCAATCAAAAAACGTCACCGTATCGGTCGTGGACAAGGTTCCGGTTGGGGTGAAACTTCCAAAAGAGGTTTTAAGGGCGCAGGCTCACGTTCGGGTAACTCGCGTAAGCGTGGTCACGAAGGTGGACAAATGCCTTTGCAACGTCGTTTGCCGAAACGCGGCTTCAATAATAAGAACTTTGAAGTAAAATATGTTTCCTTCAACTTGGATCAAATTCAAGCTTTAGTTGATAAATACGAAATCACTAAATTGGATTTTGATATGTTGAGAGCCAACAGAATTATCAAAAGTGAAGAGCGTTTAAAGGTACTTGGACGCGGCGAGTTAAAAGCGAAAGTTGAAATTTGGGCGCATGCATTCAGCGAAACAGCTAAAAAAGGTGTTGAAGCAGCAGGCGGAACAATTAATGTGATAGCTTAATACATGAAAAAATTCATACAAACATTAAAAAATATCTGGAGCATTGAAGATCTCCGTAAACGATTGGTATACACCATTGGGTTGATATTACTATTTCGTTTCGGGTCTTATGTTATGCTTCCCGGTATTGATCCGACCATTTACGGACAGGCAGCCAACTTAAATGGCCAAAGCGGTTTGTTAGGGTTAATAAATTTATTTGCCGGCGGTGGTTTTAGCAGGGCTTCAATCTTTGCACTCGGTATTATGCCCTACATTTCGGCATCTATCGCAATGCAATTATTAGCAATTGCAGTTCCTTATTTCGCCAGAATGCAAAAAGAAGGTGAAAGTGGTCGTCGTAAGATGAATCAATATACACGCTACCTTACAGTTGTTGTAACAGCGTTGCAAGCTTCAGGTTATTATGCTTATTTGAAAAATCTTTCTACTCAAGCAGATTTTATCGTTGCACCTGAAGGTTTGTTTTGGTTTATCTGCGTAATGATTCTAACTGCAGGAACCTTATTCACAATGTGGATGGGTGAACGTATTACCGACAAAGGTATTGGCAATGGTATTTCCATGTTAATTATGGTTGGTATCGTAGCCGGTTTGCCAGCGGCGTTAATTAATGAAATAACACATCGCGGTGCAGACGGCGGTGGTGGATATATTCCTTTTGTATTGGAAATTGCTTTCTTAGTGCTTGTGATTATGGGTTGTATCCTGTTAGTTCAAGGAACTAGAAGAATTCCTGTTCAATATGCAAAACGCGTTGTTGGCTCACGTCAATACGGTGGAGTAAGAAATTATATCCCTTTAAAAATAAATGCAGCCGGTGTTATGCCTATCATCTTTGCTCAAGCATTGATGTTTATTCCCGGAATTTTTGCACAGGTTAATCCTGATTGGGGCAGCTCATCAGTATTGGTAATGCTTAACGATTTCCAAAGTGTTGGTTATAACGTTATTTATGGTTTGTTAATCGTGTTGTTTACTTATTTCTATACTGCGATTATCATTAACCCAACACAAATGGCTGATGATTTAAAAAAGAATGGCGGTTTTATTCCGGGCGTTAAACCGGGTAAAAAAACAGCTGAGTTTATCGATAACGTGCTATCAAGAATTACCCTACCGGGTTCTATTTTCCTAGCATTGGTTGCCATTACTCCGGTAATTAGCCGTGTAATTGGAGTTGACCAGTCGTTCGCGGTATTTTTCGGAGGAACATCATTACTGATTATGGTTGGTGTTATTCTGGATACATTACAACAAATTGAAAGTCACTTGTTGATGCGTCACTACGACGGTTTGATGAAGTCCGGTCGTATTAAAGGTCGTTCGTCATCAGCTGTAGGTATGCCACAAGGATGATCTATTATAAAACAAAAGATGAGATTGAACTCATCAGACATAGTTCTTTGCTTGTTTCAGACACGTTAGCCCTGATTGCGGGAATAATCAAACCCGGAATCACAACACTTGAGCTTGATCAAAAAGCGGAAGCGTTTATAAGGGATAACAATGGTCAGCCATCCTTTAAAGGATATCGCGGATTTGCACATTCACTGTGTATTTCAATTAATGAAGAGGTAGTACATGGTATTCCTTCAAAACGCGAAATCAAAAATGGGGATGTAGTTTCGGTTGATTGCGGAGTTTATAAAAATGGCTTCCATGGTGATTCAGCTTATACTTTTTTAGTAGGAGAAGTAACACAAGACGCTGTTGAACTAGCCAACGTTACCAAAGAATGTGTATTAAAAGTTATCGAAATGGCTATTGCAGGAAACAGAATAGGGGACATCAGTTTTGCTATTCAACATTATGCAGAACATGTTCACGGATATGGAGTTGTTAGAGAGTTAGTTGGCCATGGCCTAGGGAGAAAACTGCATGAGGAACCTGAAGTACCAAATTTTGGTGCAAGAGGAAAAGGACCAAAAATGCAGGAAGGATTGGTAATCGCGATTGAACCCATGATTAATTTGGGAATGAAAAACGTGGTTCAGGAGAATGATGGATGGACAATTAGAACAAAAGACAGGAAGATTGCCTGCCATTTTGAACATACCATTGCAGTAACAAGCGGGATTGCGGATATTTTATCCTCTTTTGAACCGATTGAAGCTGCGGTGAAGCGAAACAATCAATTATACCAGGAAAGTGAAATAGTGAGTTAATGTCGAAACAAGGACTGATAAAACAAGATGGAACGATAACAGAAGCATTGTCAAATGCCATGTTTCGTGTAAAACTTGAAAATGAGCATGAAATAGTTGCTCATATTTCAGGAAAAATGCGGATGAATTACATACGCATATTGCCGGGCGACAGAGTAACAGTTGAAATGAGCCCGTATGATTTAACAAGAGGAAGAATTATTTACCGTTATAAATAAAACGTTATGAAAGTAAAACCGTCAATTAAAAAGCGCAGCGTCGATTGCAAGATCGTGAGAAGAAAGGGAAGGCTGTATGTGATAAACAAAAAGAACCCTAAATTCAAACAACGTCAAGGTTAACATTTAAAATTTTTGAATTAATAATATGGCAAGGATTGCTGGTATAGATTTACCTAAAAACAAAAGAGGCGTAATAGGCCTGACCTACATCTACGGAATTAGTGCTTCTACTTCCAAGAAAATTTTGGCTGCTGCCGGAATTGACGAGAGCAAGAAGGTTAAGGAATGGAACGATGATGAAATTAATGCGATTCGCTCATTCATAAACGATGAGTTGAAAGTAGAAGGAGCATTGCGTTCTGAACAACAACTTGCCATCAAGCGATTGATGGACATCGGTTGTTATCGCGGCGTGCGTCACCGTAAAGGGTTACCTGTTCGCGGACAGCGCACCAAAACCAATTCAAGAACTCGTAAAGGTCGTAAGAAAACAGTTGCGAATAAGAAGAAGGCTCCTAAAGGATAATAATTAAACAGTAAGTTTTACTATATTCATTTATAAAGAAAATGGCTAAATCAACAACAGCAAAAAAGACAGTTAAAAAAAGAATAGTAAAGGTGGAAGCCGAAGGACAGGCCCACATACTTGCCTCTTTTAACAACCTGATTATCACGTTTACCAACATGAGCGGACAAACCATTTCATGGGCGTCGGCAGGTAAAGCAGGTTTCAGGGGATCTAAGAAGAATACACCATATGCTGCGCAAGTTGCAACATCTGATGCTGCTAAAGTAGCACATGATGCAGGATTACGCAGAGTAGAAGTGTTCGTAAAAGGTCCGGGATCAGGTCGTGAATCGGCTATCCGTTCAATTGTTTCATCAGGTATTGATGTTACGGTTATCCGCGATATCACTCCACTTCCTCACAACGGATGTCGTCCTCCGAAAAAGAGAAGAGTATAATCATTAACATTTAAATTTAACAGATCAATGGCAAGATATACAGGCCCTACCACTAAGAAATCAAGATCGTTTGGAGAATCCATTTTCGGATACGACAAATCGTTTGATAAGCGTAAATACGCGCCGGGTCAACACGGTCAATCCCGTAAAAAGAAAAGCCTCAGCGAATATGGTGTTCAGCTGAAAGAAAAGCAAAAAGCGAAATACACTTACGGTGTGTTAGAACGCCAATTCCGCAAAACTTTTGAAGAAGCTACTCGTCGTCACGGCGTTACGGGTGAAGCCTTATTGCAATTGCTTGAAGCGCGTTTAGACAATACTGTGTATCGTTTAGGAATTGCTCCTACTCGTCGTGGTGCGCGTCAATTAGTTAACCACAAACATATTGAACTTAACGGTCAAATATGCAGCACACCTTCGGCATCGTTGCGCCCTGGTGATGTAATTACAATTCGCGAAAAATCGAAAGATATCGAGTGGGTTAGAGATGCAGCTGCCAATACATCAAAAAGATTTTCATGGTTGGATTGGAATCCTACTCAAATGAAAGGCGTTTTTGTTGGCTATCCTGAACGTGATCAGATTCCTGAAACGATTAAGGAACAGCTAATTGTCGAACTTTATTCTAAATAAAATACTTAAAAAACACCAATTAATATGGCATTACTTTCATTTCAGCGTCCCGATAAGATTACGTTACAAAAAGCAACAGATTTTGAAGGTACTTTCGAGTTCAAACCTTTAGAGCCGGGCTTTGGTGTAACCATCGGAAATGCGCTTCGCAGAGTATTATTAAGTTCACTGGAAGGTTTTGCAATCTCTTCTGTAAAAATTAGCGGCGTTGATCACGAATTTTCTACAATCAACGGTGTTATGGAAGACATTACTGAGATTGTATTGAATCTTAAACAAGTGCGCCTTAAAAAAGAATTAGGTGGTGATGAAAATGCAGTTGAAAAAATCTTCATTTCTTTAAAAGATAAAGAAGAATTCAGAGCAGGCGATATCGAAAAACATACTAATAGTTTCCACGTAACAAATCCTGATTTATTGATTTGCAGAATGGAGCCGTTCGTAAAACTTGATATCGAATTAACAATTCAAAAAGGTCGCGGTTATTTGCCGGCTGAAGAAAACAGAAATTTAGATAAAACTATTGGCGTTATTCCGATTGATGCAATTTATACACCAATCAAAAACGTAAAATACAATATCGAAAATACGCGTGTTGAGCAAAAAACCGACTACGAAAAATTAGTTGTTGAAATTAAAACTGACGGAACAATTCATCCTGAAGATGCAATTAAAGAAGCTGCAAGAATTTTAATTCAACATTTAATGTTGGTTACCGACGAAAATATTACTTTCCATACAAGCGGAGAGAAAGAAGTTAATGTTGTTGATGAGCATACTTTACATATCCGTAAATTGTTAAAAACACCACTAGAAGATTTAGATCTTTCAGTTCGTGCCTATAACTGTTTAAAGGCTGCAAAAATCAATTCATTATCTGAATTAGTAAAATACGATACCAACGAATTATTGAAATTCCGCAACTTCGGTAAAAAATCATTAGTTGAAATCGAAGCAATGGTATTAGACAAAGGTTTACAATTTGGAATGGACCTTGCAAAATTTAAATTAGAGGAAGATTAATCTGGATGTTGCGAAACATCATTAAAAAAATTGAATAATGAGACACGGAAATAAAATAAACCACCTCGGAAGAAAATATGCACACCGCAAAGCAATGCTTAGCAATATGGGTGTTTCTTTACTCATCCATAAGCGCATTGTAACAACTGTGGCTAAGGCAAAGGAGTTAAGAATGTACATAGAACCGATAATTAATCGCTCTAAAGTTGACAATACACATAATCGCCGTCAGGTGTTTGCGTTGTTGCAAGACAAAGAAGCCGTTAACGAGCTATTTACAAATATTGCCGGAAAAGTTGCAACACGTAACGGTGGATATACTCGCATTTTGAAAATTGCTGAAACACGCGTAGGTGATAATGCTGAAACAGCATACATTGAGCTTGTTGACTACAATGAAAACATGCTTAAAACAGCAAAATCAGACACTAAAAAACGCAGTCGCCGCGGTTCAGGTAAAACTGAAAAGAAAGCAGTTGCTGCCGAAACTAAAACTGAAGAAGTTGCTGATGATTCAGCAGCTGAAAAAGAATAATATTTTTAATACTACTTTAAGCGGAGTTGAATTTAGTTTCAACTCCGCTTTTTTTTTGCCTTTTTCACAACACTAGTAAATAATTTTTTGTAAGTTTAATAAAAATTACAAAAAATGAGACCAAATTCTATATTGCTACCTTGTATCATGCTGATATTCAGCAGTTTAAATGCGCAGTCTTATGTTAAGCATTTTGAATCAAAACTTTCACTCTCGCCATTGGCTCCTTGGTTTGATGAGCAGCGCTTCACCTGCCTAACTAAATACAATGAAAATTTGCTAATTGCAGGAACAGTTGCTAAAATTGATCCACCAGGTTCCTTCCCCCCAACTAGGTATGGGATGTCAATATTTGAAGTCACAAAAGCCGGAACACCTTTAAACCAATGGTTAATTGAATTTGGGTCTATTGGAGACATTATTACTCCCATGGGTATAATTGTAGATGGTAATTTTGCAATTGTGTGCGGTACATATGGCTATCCTTTAACTAATAATGTTACAAGGACGTATGAAGCTGATATTGATAACTCAAACGGTTTTGTTTTAAAATATGATATGTTGACTTCATCAATTGTTTGGATATCTAGGCTAAATGTCACACCTGCATCTGCCTTTCTTGATATTGCTAGTTTTACAGCTGGAAATTATATTGTTTGTGGAGAGGTTGAGTCTTTAACTTATGGAGAAGATGCGTGTATTTATTCTGTAAATGCAAGTACTGGAGTACTTTCGCTAATGAAAAACTATAGACCCGTAAATTTTTCAAATGTAGCTGGTAAATCTTCAGATACTTTTTATTCAATATTTGTTGACCCAAATCAAAATAATAATATAAATGTAGTTGGCAGATTTGAATTCCCCGGTTATCAAGGAGAAATACGAATGCGTCCAGTGTACTGTGAACTAGCTAGTGCTGGAACAATACTCAGTGAAAAATATTATGTTGTAGATTCAATTAATCAAGCAAGATTGTATAATCTAGATATTACAAAGGCGGGTAATAGCTATATTCAAATAAGTACAGGCGACATTGACGGATCGGTTACATACCAGGATTTGCTGGTAAAAAAGACAGATTTGAATGGAGTCGCTTCTTGGATAAAAAGATATGATTGGACTTCGACCCCTAGAGACGGAAAATTTCATTCAGTTAAAGCCGAAACTTCCGGAACAGGAGCTTTAGCAACTAACAATTATATAATATGGGGTAGTGCTTATCTAGATGATGGATCCCTACCAACTTTTGGTAAACCATTTATTTTAAGACTAGGCTTATCGGGTAACGTCGTTAATTCAAGATTTTATGATGAAATATTAGTTAGTACAACTTTGTGCCCAAATTCAATGATTGTTTGGGATAACGCTGGAATGAATACTGATGAAATTTTTGCGGTTGGATATTTCAAAAAAGATGGAAGAGAAGTAGGCGCATTATTACACTCTCAACTTCCTAACGGTGATGTAGCACTATGTGACCAAAATTCCACCCCAAGTGTATCCAATAATTTATTTCAATCTGGGTTTGTTACTAGTTACCCTCCCGAGGCTGAAATTGCCAGTAATATTTCAGTTTCAACAAGTGAGCAATTATTGCCAACAGTTTTTAATGCAGTTTGTTCGCCAATGCGAGAAGAAAGTGAAACGTATTTAAATACTACTTCAGGTAGTATTATTTTTAGCAACAATACAATTTTTATAAACCAAAATTCAGGTTTAAATAATAATAATAAGAAATTAAAGGTTTATAATGGAATCGGCGAATTGGTTTTTGAAGAACTGATAAACGGCCGGGATACGTTTATTTTAGATTTGGCATTCGGTTATTATATTGCGACTATAGAATCTAATTCTTCGGATGTTGAGCACCTATCTTTCATAATTAAATGATTAGTATAAAACCGAATTTGATAATTGTATTTATCTAGACAAAGAGGATGTGTTCAACCCTCTTTGTCTAGAAATGCCATCACATTATTGAATGCTTAAGGTCTTTGTATAAACTCCATTTTCAGAGGTAATTACTTGAACAGTATATGCACCAATAGCAACATCGGACAGATTTATTTGCATACCTTCCATATTTAATTTGTTACTATATACCAATTTCCCATCTATACCGAAAACTTTAACTGCGGCGCTTTCAGTCTGTAGATCTTTAACTACAATATTTATTGTAGAACCAAAGCTATAGGCTGTCAATTGATTTGATTGAATCACAGAATGTATTGCAACGGATTGATCACCGGTTTCTATAGCTATGTCTTCATAAATATTATAGGCAAAATCATGAATTGTAAATTCGTGATTATTATCATTTACAGATAAGCGCGCCCAACCATAATATTCAGATCCACCTTCATCAAGTCTAAGAGCAATAAATTTTTCAGTTTTTCCAGACCATTCACCGATTGGTGAAGTAAACCATGCTAAAGTTGTCCCTGAAGCGTAATAGCTTTGTATGCCCAAGTAAAACGCCATGATTTGGTTGCCATATATCGAGTTTGTGTTAAACTGCATATCATTGTCAATAGTAACTCCACTATTTAACGCATATGGTATTAGTGTTCCTAATGAATATGACTGTCCGCCAACGGCACCGTTGTAGGAGTAAATAAATACATTTTGTATAAGTCCACCCCATGTGGCTCCACCAGCCGATGAAAAAATTCCTGCTGTGCTAAAATCATTAACTTTAAACATAAAATCTACGTCACCATCTAAATTTAAGTCGAGCTCGTAGAATTCGCCGTCGCCGCTGTAAGTTTCATCAGGATTTACATCCGTATAAACTATTTGAGCATTTACTCCTGTATTAGCCACTATAAAAGCGCCGGCTAAAGCTGAGTAGGAAGCAAGTTTTTTCATTACTTTTTCTTGTGTGGTAAGCGTTCTTTTCATTTTTACAGATTAAAGGTTAGTTAATTATAAAGCGAATGTAGTAAATTTTATTGATTTCAAAGTTTTAACAAGACAAATGGCAGTTTTTTTTACAAAAAAAAACCTCCGGTTGCAACCGGAGGTTTAAAAAATATTACACTAGAAAATTAATTCTGAACGTATAAAGATTTAGTGTAAACAGCGTTATTAGTGCCTGTTAATTGTAAAGTATACAAGCCTGTAGCAGCATTGTCAAGGTTAATTGACATGTTGTTACCGCTAACACCTGAAGTGTAAACAACTTTACCGTCGATATCAAATACATTAACGGTGTTAACACCTGCATTGATGTCTTTTACGATTACGTTGATTGTGTTACCAAAGCTGTAAGCTGATACCTGACCTTCTGTTAAAGTCTCGATAGCCACTGCACCACCTGAAGTAGCGCCTGCTTCAATAGCTGCATCTGCAACATCATCATAAGCATAATCTTTTACAGTTACGCTAACAGGGTTGAGAGACACATCTAATCTAGCCCAACCATAGTGAATATCACCATCAATGTCGAACATTACACCCATGTACTTGTCAGTAACATCGGCAAATGGTCCGTAAGTTACGCCGCTGTAAACAGAAGCTAACCACGCACGGTTGTAAGTGTTAGAAATAAAGCCGTTGTCAGCTCCAATTTCATCACCATCATTTAACGCACTACCGTAAGGTAAAATAGCGCCTGTGTAACCAACAATCATGTTTGAAGGTCCACCGTAGCCATAAGAACTAAAGTTACCGATAACTGAAGCAAAAGTCCAGTTAGAACTGTTAGTTACACCTTGCATTAGGAAGTCAAAAGTGCCGTTGTTATCAACGTCAAGTGCATAAAATTCACCTATGCCATAAGTTACATCGTCGATATCGGTATAAACGATAGTCGCGTTGGCATCTGTACCGGCTGCAACGAAGGCCCCGGCCATTGCCGAATAAGCTGCTAATTTACCAGCTTTGTTGTTTTTGTAGAGTTTTTTCATATCTGCAGATTGTTTTAAAAAATCTAGGGCGAATGTAATAATTTTTTTTGATTACATCCTCCCTAAAAGGTAAATTATGCTATTTTTTTTAAAAATATTCGTTTACAAGGTCGTCAATTACTTCAAAAGACTAACCTGCTTTTTAACACTTGCATTGCCATCCGTTACCTTAACCAAATAGTTGCCACTTGGTAAATCGCTGCAATCCAAAGTGTTAGCTGCGTTTTGAAGGTTTTCGGTTTTAACTAATTTACCCGATAAATCGAGAATTGATACTGTTGCCGAATTGGATGCTGTAGTAGGGAGGGTTACGAAAATATTTCCTTCATTACTGTAAATTTTTACATCAACCAATGGGTTTTCAATAACACTTGTTGCAGTTTGCCCGGTGAAAATTGATTGGTTGGCAACATCTTCATAAGCATAATCGTGAATGGTAATAGCAGTTGCATCGTTAGAAACAGAAACACGCATCCAACCATAAAAATGGTCTTTGTCAATGTTTAGCCTGAAGCCCATAAATGCCATGTCGCTATCCAGCCAGTTTCCGCCTTGGTAATCATAGTAAGGAAATCCGGCTAATGAAATTGCAACACTTACACCTAAAGATGCCGATCCTTCTGCAAATGCATCGTCGTTATTTATGCCTTCACCTGACGGTAAAATGGGGATATAAACACCACTGTAACCACTATAGGTTACTACACTGCCAACAAATTCGTTACCATTAAGTGCAACTGCACCGGCAACTTTAACGCCATATGTAAAGTTTATACCATAGTAGGTGCCGGTTCCGGAAAATGAATATAAAAAGAATGTAAAATCGTCATCTCCATCAGCATTAATGTCTATAGAGATTTCACCACCCTCACCACCTATGGCTAAATCCGGATCTAAATCGGTATAAACTACAGTGCCGTTAGCATTGTTTAAAGTAAGGAATGCTGCAGCACTGGCCGCATAATGCATCATTCTTTTTGAGTTAAGTAAATTGCTTTTCATATTTTGTTCAAATTTTATACTAAGATACACTTTGTTGCAATTGAAAAATCCTAAAAATTGTTAAAGGTTTTCCAATTTAATAATTGATGGTTACTTTTTTTCTCGATGTAAGTTTTTGTCTACCACTTTTACCATTTCATCTACATTCAAAGTATTGCCTAAAAATGCATTCACTTTGAGTAACTCCGCTTTAGGATTATTAACCATGTCGCGGTGCGAAACAAAAATTACTTCCATATTCGACTGCTTCGGCACCCAGGTATGAATGCGATCAAGATTTTGTTTAAAAACATTTAATACACGAATATTAATTGCATCTTCTTTTGCTTTACCATCGCGCACTAACATTTTGTGTTGACTTTGAATTACTTCATCCAAATCGCGCTCCATGAAAATAATTTTGTAGTGATAATTTGCAGGTAGCTCAAATAATAATTGACTAATTACTTTAACACCTTTTCCCATGGCATCTTTTACCCAGTTTTTATTTCTGGCCAATGATTTAACCAATTCGTGTTCGTAATATCCTTTCGGGTTATTTTCGTCAGGCTTGCGAACACCATCAGTAAATATATCAATTCCACCTTTGTCTAACATTTGCATCATCATGCTTGTGCCCGAACGAGGTAACCCTGATACAATTACAATATCACCTTTAATATGATCTTTTATTTTGGACTTATGGTCTTGTGCTATTTCCGGTTTCTTTAAATGATCGGCATAAATAGTGGAAAGCATTTGTCTTGCTTTATTAATTCCAGGAGCCATTTTTAAGCATACTTCAAAAGCTTCTGCACTGCGTTCATATTCGCCAATGTAAAATAATGCTTCACCTAAATGATAGTGCGCAAACGGAAAGAAATATGTTAATCCAACTGCATTTAAGAAACAATCAATTGCTTCATCATATTTTTTTCTGCGCATTAATGTAACACCGTAACCATGATGGGCTGCGGCATTTCCAGGATCGTGTGCCAACTCATTTAAGAATGCAGTTTCTGCTTTTTTCCAACGCTTTAATGCGAGGTAACAACGACCTAATTGCATGTTTACTTTTGCAATATCCGGCATTTCTTTTTCAATTTGTTCGAATATGGCCATCGCATCTTTCGGGCGATTTTCAATGAGTAATAAATTGCCTTCCATAATTTTCATGGAAATAGATTCACGACCTTTTTGAACATTTTTTAATTTAGAAAGTACATCGCGTGTTTCCTCAACTTTATTTGTTGATTGATAAGCATGTGCCAATCGCATACCGTAACGAGTGGTAGTTGGATTTTCTTCAAATAATCTGCTTAATATTTCAATGGCTTCTGTATATTTTCTGCCATTCATATATGAACGAGCCAGGTAATAATTATTTTCATTTACCGTTTGCTTAATTGCTTTTTCAATATTCTCGCTTGGGCGTTCAATATATCCTAATTCAATTAATTGCTCCATTGCTTCGGCTGCTGCATATGGATCTTCTTGTTTGTCTTTTGGATGCTCTCCTGTGTCACCCGGAATATCATCCCAGCTATCAATTTTATCCGGAATAATGGCTTCTTCAAATGCGTTAACCAAAACATTACCATCCATATCGGCACCAATTGGAAATCCAAACATGGTTAAAATTGTTGGTGTAACATCTAATATGGAAGCGCCGTAAATACGTTCATCTTTTTTAATTCCGGGACCGTTTAATACGAAAATACCATAAGGGCTATGTTCCAATGCAGGAGCAGCAGGTTCTTTTGGCAATTCAATCGGGCGTAAATGGTCAGGGTGGAAACCATGGTCGGAAATTAGCATAACTGTAGTATCGGGACCTGCAAGTTGAAGTAATCTTTCCAACATCATGTCGTGGTATTTATAACCACTAATAACTACATCTTTATACAGGTTAAATAAATCGTCCGGTACCATTGGCATTTGTGGAGGATGGAATTTCATGAAGCCATGGCAAAAGTGGTCGATGGCATCATAATAAACGCCTACAAAATCCCACTCTTCGTTTTCGAGAATATAAGTTGCTGCAGCATGTATTGTTGAGCAATCTGCAATCACTTTCGACAACATACCCAAACGCTTATCTTTTTCCTGGTCAATTTTTGATGCATCAGGAATAAAAGGCAAAATATGCGCACCGGTTAATTCACCCGGATGGATACGTAGTTTTTTATAAAATTCAGTTTTTTCTGCCGGATGAACGGTTCCATCTAACATTGGCCACGGCTCATTTATTGGCTTTGATGCACGCTGGTAAAGATTAGAAATCATGGTACCATTTATCGGCTCTGCCGGATGCGATGGCCACCAACCCACAACATGGCTTTTCATGTTATGCTGATTAAATATATTCCAAATTGCTTTTACTTTTCGCGAAGTAATATAAACAGGACGGATACCTTTTCCTGAAGGATCAGGTTCGGTAAATCCAATGATACCATGCTTATATGGTCTTTTTCCGGTTGCAATAGAGGTCCAAAGTGTTGGCGATAATGGTGGATCTAAGGTTGCGAAATTTCCCATTACACCTCCGTTTACCAATTTCTCTAATGTTGGCATGTGCCCTGCATCCATTAACGGACTAATTACTTTCCAGTCTGCGGCATCCCAGCCGATAAGGAGTACTTTTTTTGCTATTCTTTTACCCATGATTATGATAAGGATGGCGTGTTTGCTGCACGCATTTCATGATGACCCAAAAGGGAAATCAATTTAATTTTTTATTGATTTTCTGTTTGATTGTTGTCGGCTTGCGGCTTATTAGCCTCGCGCGCTTTCTGATATTGCCTGCGCACCTGACGCCAAGCAATTAATCCTTTATACCCCAATGCCATCAAGCCTAAAGAACCTTCAACAGGTACTTTAAATGGTTGACCATCTATTGTGGTGATACTGATTTTTTGTGGTTGTTTCTTTTCCATTGATTGAAATTAGATAAAGTGTGCAAATTTAACGGATGCCATTGGGGTTTACTAATTTGAAATGGTGATTTTAACCTAAATTCATCAATAGTAGGTTATTAAGCGACTGAACTATTAGTAAATACGACTTTAATTAGCCTGTTAAGCACTTTTAATCCCGATATGCATTTTTGAAATGGTGTTATTTTTTTGATTAAAATGCATTGGGAAGCAATAATAATCATCATCCCTATTTAATTATAGCACACACCCGCCAAAACGATTAATTGCGCTGATTTTGTATTAAACATTAATAAGCAACGGACAATTTTATCGAATCAAGGTGATATTTCCTTGCATCTGTTGTTTTACACTTGCTTCAAGCATAACTTCAATAACGTAAACATATACACCTTGATTAACAGGTTCGCCATTGTAGAAGCCGTCCCAGCCCTTAGTGGGGTCTGTTGCCGATAGGTTTTCGGCTGTGTATATCAATTCGCCCCAACGATCGTAAATATGCATGGAAACAATTGCTTCCAGGTCGGAGCCAAATGCGAAAAAGTAGTCGTTAATGTTATCACCGTTAGGTGTAAATGTGTTTGGAATGAATACTACCGGATCAAACACCGGAACTACATTTATGGTTACGCTATCGTTGGCAACACACCCGTAAATATCCCAAGATGTAACAGTATAAGTGTTAGATAATAACGAGTCGAAAACCGGTGATGAACAGTCAACGCAACTCAATCCTGCAGGAGGTTCCCACATAAACGTTGCACCGCCCGTTGCAGTTAATACAGTTGTTGTATACTCTTCAATAAATTGGTCTAAGCCGGCATCCACAGCATTTTGAATTACCTCAATATAACCTGTTGTTGAGTTGGTGCAACCATTTGCATCGGTATAAGTATATATTGCATCATAAATTCCTGCCCCGGTAGTTAAACTAGGGTCAAACTCTTCACCAATAACGCCTTCACCACTAAATGTACCGCCTGTTGGATCTCCAACAATTAGCACAGGGTCACCTTCTAAGCAAACTACATCGGGAATAGTTATGATTGGAGTTGGCAACGGATTAATGGTAATTAAAAAAGTTTGTGTAGCAGGACAACCCGGACTTGTATAGGAAACTGTGTATGGTCCTCCCGGCGTGCAAGCTGCGAGATTTATTTCACCTGTTGTTGAATTTATGGTTATACCAGGATCAGCCGTAAATGAACCACCCGGGTTTAAAATAAAATTAGGTAATACTAAGCCGGTGGCGCAATATGACGACTTGTCATAGGTGAAAGATGCATCTGTTAGCGGCAAGATTTCAATAACAATACTTGATGTATTGCTGCATAAGCCGCTCGGTGTGGTATAGGTAATTGTATAGAAGCTTCCCGGAACACCTGTTGTAAGGTCAATGAGACCGGTTGAGGCATTTATTGAAAGAGTAGCAGGTGAGGCTGTAAAGGTTCCACCGGGTGTTGCCAGCGTTAAAATTGCAGCTGTTCCATAATTACAAAATGCGGCACCATCGTATGCAAATGAAGGGTCGTCGAGTGGGTCAATGGTTATTAAATAAGTTGTGCTATTTGAACAAGGACCTGCAGCGGTTGTATAAGTAATTGTATAGGTAGTTCCAACATCGCCTGTGGCTAAATTTACCATTCCGGTGCTTGCGTTAATTCCCATTGTTGGGGGTGATATAGTGAATGTTCCACCGGGAGTAGTAATAAAACTTGGCAATAACGTGCCCGATGGACAATAGCTAGAAGCCGAATAACCAAATGACGGGTCATCAAGTGGGTCGATAGTTACAGTGACAGTTGATGCATCGGCACAAGGTCCTGCAGGTGTGTTATAAGTGATAGTGTAGGTTGTTCCAATAGTTCCGGTTGTGAGGTCAATGGTGCCTGTAACAGGGTCAACAACCAGTCCCGGAGGCGCTACAGTAAAAGTTCCACCCGGAGCAGCAATTGAAATAGGCGTTGCTGTGCCGGTAGGGCAATAACTTAGCGCTGAATAAGCAAATGAAGGGTCATCGATAGGGGCGATTGTAACAAAGACACTATAACTGCTTACACAGAGTGTTCCAACTGTATAGGTAATGGTATAGGTTGTTCCAACGGTGCCGGTTGACAAATCAATTTCGCCTGTAATTGGGTCTACTGATAATCCGGCCGGAGATGCTGCGAATGTGCCGCTGGCAGTTGTAATATATGTTGGTATTGTGGTGCCTGCAGGGCAATAAGTCAAAGCGTCATAGGCGAATGAAGCATCCGGGTCGGTAATAATTGTAACCAAGTCGGAGGCTGACTCAGGGCATAAACCACCGATACTATAGGTTATAGAATAAGATGCAGGAATTGATGCCGCCAAATCGATTATACCTGTTACGGGGTCAATCACGCATCCGGCAGGTACCGCTGTGAAAGTTCCGCCTGGATCGCCGGTTATGGTTGGTGTTGCAAATCCATCTGTGCAATAAAATAAATCGTAGCTAAAGCTTGGGTCAACGTTTACAACGGTTACCGTTACATCTTCTTCATAATCAATACCATCACATGCTTCAAGTGAAGCCGTGTAAGTTGCAGTGGTGGTTGGACTTACAAAAATAGTGTCGCCGTAACCTACTATAGCTCCTGCTGCATTATACCATATGATGCCGCTTGGCACGAAACGAGTACTTTCATTTGATGTTGTCCAAGCAGTAGAATTTCTTCCAGGAGCGGTAAATGCAAGTGTTCCCGCAAGATTTTGAACACCTTGTGTAGCCGTTCCGCCTGCCCATGCAGGGCAATTTGGTTTATTAGTTAGGTGGTTTTCAATGATATTAGTAGTTTCATTAAGCACAATTTGAAATTTGCCTAATAATCCTGTGCAACTAAACATGGGCACGTTATCGTAGCTTACTACAAATTTTCTATTTGGGGCAGTACCAATTGTTTGATATTTTATACAGCTTCCGGCAGGAGTGCATAAACCCGGGTGCCAATCTTGCCAAGGTCCCATAATGCAATTTTTAGGGACACCCGCCGCTGCACTTGGAATTGTTGCTGATGTATAGGTTGTTGTTAACGCACCCGCACCTCCAAAACTCACCCAACCATTGGAACCAATATAACAATTTGAATAAGTATTGCCTAAAAAGCAGAATGAAAAGCCAATAGCAACAGAAGTTGAATAGCTATCGTCGGAAAGCCCTAATCCTGAAGCCTGAACAGGCATAGTACCTGCGTATGTTTCCGGCGCATATGGAAAAG
>JANMLV010000267.1:0-2068 GCA_031372705.1 Bacteroidota bacterium
AGGCAACTTGCTGCTTACCTACAAACAGCATTTTTTAGATTGGCGCAATTGCAGTAAGAAGTTGGAAGAAACGATGTTGCTTGCCAATAAAGCGCTTACTGAAAAAGATTTTATTGAATTTCAATTTACGGAATTAGACAAAGCTAATCTCGACGATTTTAATCAGCCCGATTTAGAATCGGAGCTAACACAATTAACACATGCCGAAGAAATAAAACGAAATTTGGTATTTAGTGTAGATGCTTTAGAAAACGCGTCGGAAAATATTAATGATCAACTCAGGGCAATAATTGGACAATTAAACAGTATTGCTAAATACAAGCCTGAACTGGAACAATATATAGCACGTATAGAATCAGCACATATTGAATTAAGGGACATTTCACGCGACCTTGACGATATGTCGAGCTTGGTGATAGCCGACCCTCCAAGAAGCGAAGTGATTCAGCAGCAATTAAATATTATTTATCGCTTACAAAAAAAGCATAATTGCAATACGCTCGAAGATTTAATTGCGTTGCGCAATAACCTTGGTGAAAAATTGCTTGCATTTGTAAATTCTGAAGCAACAATTGAAGCATTGCAAAAAGAACGAGACCTACTATTCAGTAAATTATCGATTGCAGCAAAAAAACTATCGGAAAAACGAATTAAGTCGTTTGGAGGATTGGAACAAGCTGTGCGTGATTTATTAGCTGAGGTTGGAATGAAGGATGCGATTTTAAAGGTGGAACATATTTTCAGTACCGATAAATATTTAACTGAATCGGGAGCCGACCATATACAATTTATGTTTTCGGCAAATAAAGGTGCATCGCTTCAAGACATTAAAAAAGTGGCAAGCGGTGGAGAATTATCGCGGTTAATGCTTTGTATTAAATCGCTTTTGGCAAAAAGCGTTGCGCTGCCAACATTAATTTTCGACGAAATAGATACCGGGGTTTCAGGTGAAATTGCACATAAGGTAGGCAATATTCTCATGCGCTTATCGCAGCGTCATCAATTAATTGCAATTACCCATTTACCCCAAATAGCGTCAAAAGGTAAACATCACTTATATGTTTATAAAGACACAAACAAAGCGATTACAACAACACAAATTAAAGTGCTCGACGACAGCAATAGGTTGAATGAAATTGCAAAGATGTTAAGCGGTGAAAGTCCGACTAAAGCGGCAATAGCAAATGCCAAAGAATTGTTGGCGCATATTTGACATTAGAGTAAAGAGGTTATGCTCCTGCTAGAAACGGAGGGTTTAATTTAACAGCCATTAAGCAGGGGGAAGAATTTAAACAGCCAATTGAGCAAACCCGATAGCTATCGGGTGAACAAAATTGAGCAAAATTTGAGGTCTCAATTAGCTTGACATATGGAGCTAAAAAATATTTAAACAGCCAATTGAACAAGATTGAGCAAAATTGAACAAAATTTAAGGCCTCATTTAGGTTGACATTTGGAGTAATCAATTAATTCACCAAGCACTTCCAAAATTGATAAAATTAGCTTCCTAGTAATGGTTGGTGAGAAACACCGAACCGCGGCGTGGTTGTGTAATTGTGTATACAACTTCGTAATCGTGAATTAATAATTATTATTTATCACGTTAAATCGCCGCTTCATATTTAAAATTAATTCGATAAATAAAAATTCATCAGCGGATGGAATCCGCAAGGAGCCGCAGCCGAATCGGGAGATTCGGCAGAGCCGAAGTAATGTAAAAGAGGGAAATATCTTGCGATATTTCCCTCTTTTTTTTGGAATTAATTATTTATTCTACTACGATATTTCTTACTGTAGTGTTTTCTCCATTTGAAAATTGGATGGAATAAACGCCGCGACTTAACCCTTCTCTTTCAATGATAAAACTATGCATACCTGCATTAAGGTTACTGTCATTAATAATGCGAACAGATTGTCCGGTTATATCTAACAATTCAATTTTTATAGCTGCTGAAGCAGATAATGCAAATTCAATTGTTGCATTAACTGTTACCGGATTAGGGAAAATATTCAGTGCTGTTAATCCTTCAATTTCTTCGATACTGTTTTGAGCAGTTGCAAATTCTTC
>JANMLV010000268.1:0-8897 GCA_031372705.1 Bacteroidota bacterium
GTCAAATTTTTCATCATCCAATCGCTGTATTAAATTCGGCAATTTTTTATCTTCAAGCGTATGAATTTTGTCAATATAGGGATTAGCTTCGAGTAAACCGGTGTATTGAACTTTGGTTGCATAATGAATTTCAGCATTCGGATAGCGTTTTTTAATGCACCGAGGTACAGGCGTAGTAAGCACAATATCTCCAATGGAGCTAAAACGAATTATCAAAATCTTTGTCGGCATTCGTAAATTTGTAGCAAATATCATAAATGTTAGGCTTAAAATTACCTACTGACCCCCGATGGATTAATCTTGCTGAAAAAAGTTTGGCTGAAATCCTTACCGACCATGCCTATTGCGAGCAAAAGGCAGCTTCTACCTGTATTTCACTTATTCAAGTATTTTCAGATAAAGAAGAACTTATTGAAAAGGTGGCGCCAATAGTTACGGAAGAATGGGGGCATTTCAGAATGGTTTTAAAGGAGTTAAAAAAGCGGAATCTCAAACTTGGCAAGCAACGCAATGATGTTTATGTGCAGCAGTTAATAAAATTTCAAAAAAAAGGCGGCACGCGAGAAGATCAATTATTAGAAAAATTGTTAATGGCGGCATTAATTGAAGCCCGCAGTTGCGAGCGCTTTCGATTATTGAGTGAAGGTCTCGAAGACGAAAATCTGCGTGCATTTTATCATGAATTTATGATTAGCGAAGCAGGTCATTATGTATTATTTATCGAATTAGCCAATACTTATATCGACAAAGAAAAAGTGAAAGTGCGATGGCAAGAATGGCTCAACTTTGAAGCTACCGTAATAAATGGCCTGAAAATTACCGGTGAGCGAATCCATTGAAAAATTGCTTCGTAGTGCAACATTGAAAATTGGAAATTTTCCTCCGATTGTGATTTGGTGTTCTTTTGTCTTGATACAAAAGAACCAAAAAATCAAGGCTGCATTGCAATGCGCAAGTGCAGCTAACGACACAAAGCGTGGCGCGGACGAGGCGCTAGCAGGGTTATTAGTGATAGTGGAAATTTCAAAACGAAGCGAATTTTATTTAATCGCGAATGTTAATCGGTAGCGCTGCGCCCGCTTTGTGAGGAGAAGCATCGGTACTTTTATCCTTTCGTAGCTTAAGTGTCGTAAGCTGCACTAGCGCAATGCAATGAGGCCGTTGACAAGGTTTGACATTGCTGCAATACAATTTCAATTTTGAAAAAGGAAAATGGATTTCAATTTATTGTTCAAATTATCATGAATTAATCCAATCTCAAATTTTGTTCAATTTTGCTCAATCTTGCTCAATTGGCTGTTTAAATTTTCTTTGTTCCGCATGCCAATCAAATCGAAATCTCAAATCTTGCTCAATTGGCTGTTTAAATAAACACAAATTTAGAACCGATGCACAATTTCATAAATAAATTTCAATAAGGCCTAAGGATTTGGTAGCTTATCAATTAGTGGGAGTTTGTAAAAAATCAACATTTCTCTTTAATCCCAAATGTTTTGTTCTTTTTACAGCTGATTTTCCAAACAAATCTTTAAATACATCTGCTGTAATTTCACGCCATTCGTGATTCGACATTTCTAACAATTGCGTTTTCGGATTAAATTGTTCTTCTTGGTGCTGTTTCGAAAAACGATTCCACGGACAAACGTGCTGACAAATATCGCATCCAAAAATCCAATTATCCATTTTCCCTGCAAACGTTTCGGGGATTAGTGCATCCTTTAATTCGATAGTTAAGTAAGATATACATTTCGATGCATCAATTTGATATGGTGTATCTAACGCTCCGGTTGGGCAAGCATCTGCGCAGGCATTGCAGGTGCCACAATAATCCTTAATTGGTCCATCATAATTAAATTCAACATCACAAATTATTTCTGCCAGAAAAAAGAAAGAACCTGACTTCGGATTAATAATATTTGTGTTTTTTCCCTGCCAACCAATTCCACTTTTCTTTGCCCAAGCCTTTTCCAAAACCGGTGCAGAATCAACAAAAATACGTGCTTCGAAATTTCCTATTTCAGTTTGCAATGTTTCAATTAAATTGCTGAGTTTAGCTTTTATTACATGGTGATAATCTTCCCCGTAGGCATAAGTGGCTAATTTGTAATCAGATTGCTGCTGAGCAGTTGTATAATAATTATACATTAAACTGATAACCGATTTAGCACCCGGCATTAATAATGTAGGATCAATTCGTTTATCGAAATAATTCTCCATGTACTGCATTTTGCTGTGGCGATTTTGGTTTAACCAACTTTCCAGCAATCGAGCTTCCGCTTCTAATTTCTCTGCTTTAGCAATACCACAAAATGAGAATCCGGCCGCAGCCGCACTTGTTTTTACAAAATTGGTAATATGTAATTTGGCACTATCCTGCATCTGCAATTTGCTGAATAATGTTTGAGGCGTAAATATGGTTTCCGGATAATTTTTTCTTTGCGATGATAAACATACCTAAGGCGACATTATCAACATGAATGGCGCGATACTTTTTTAATCGTCCCGACAAAAATGGTTTAATTGCTTGTGCAATTACTTGCCCAAAACGTTCACCACTGCGCTTTTCATGGCGGTTACCCAAAAGTAATGAAGGCTGAAAAATGTTTAACCCCGGTAACTGCATTGCAATTAATTTATCTTGCAATTCACCTTTTAAACGATTGTAAAATATTTTGGAGTTGGCACTAGCACCTAAAGCAGAAATAATCAAAAATTGATTCCCGCCATTATTTTTGCACAATAATGCAATACGCATTGGTCGAAATAAATCTGCTTCGCGATAAGCATCTTTATTATTATTTACATTTTTATTAGTTGTGCCTAAACAGCAATAAACATCTGCCCCTGTAAACATTTCGGCAAATTGTTCCAGATTACCAAAATCAGTTAATACATTAATTTGCTTGTTATTAATAACATGTATCTGTTTTCTCACAAAACAAATAACTTCATCGTAATAGTTTTCATTACATAATAATTGCAATAAACTAGATCCGGTTAAACCGGAGGCTCCAAAAATGATTGCCTTTTGCATCAGCTTAAATATTTAATTGTTTTATGCCATAAATAGCAACTGAAATAATATAATGAAGGCACTAACGACAAACCCTGATGTTTGCGTAATATTTCCCAATTATATTTGAGTACACCCAACTTATTATTCGATAATGAATCAGCACCGACGCGATAGGCAGCTAATACTTGAGGGATACAAGCAGCTTGGTGTCCCGGTTTTAAAATGTTTAACCACAATCCATAATCTTGTCGTTTTCGAATAAGTGGCATAAATTGTTTACCACACACTGAAACATTATACATGGCAGTTAGACAGCCAATCGTATTATTTTTCAATAACTGCTTATAGGTTATTCTAGGTTGAGCTTTTAATATGCTGCCCAAATCATTTCCCTCTGCCGAAATAGTTTTATACCAAGTGCAACTCAGTGCAACACCTGAATTTTCCATGAAGTGAACTTGATGTTCCAGCTTTTCAGGTAACCATAAATCGTCGGCATCCAGAAATGCAATATATTTACCGTCGGCAGATGTAATGCCTTCATTTCGAGCGACAGCAGCACCGCTATTTGTACTTAAGTAAATTGACTTAACGCGTGGTTCGTCAGACGCATACTGCGCGATAATATTTTTAGAACCATCAGTGCTATTATCATCAATTAATATAAGCTCCCAAGTTGAATATGTTTGCGCAATAACCGAGTTAACAGCATCAACAAGATACTTTTCCGAATTATATATCGGCATTATTATCGATACCAACGGATTAGTCATGTGTTATAAAATGAATGCTGCCCTTAAACATTTGAAATATAAAATTAAAGAATCCAATGCTATGGCGATACGATTTATACTTTCTAATAGCAAAAAGTGTATTGATGATAATAAATTTCCATCCATAAACACGCGCTGTCATAGCACCTTTGTCGAAAGCAACAGATGCATTTAATATTTTACCTGAACTGATGGGTGGATGCTGAACTAAATACTTTGGTATAAACAACGCCTTAGCTCCTTTACGCAGTGCATCGGTGAGCATTACAAATTCTTCTCCTGTATTGTAAATAGTTGCCAAGCCGAATCGTTCATCAAAGTGTATTAATCCTGCATCATAAGCCGATTTGCGAATTACCATCTCTACGATACTCACTTTTGCAGTCGTTCTGACTGTATGCCTATAAGCTGTTTTCGGATAATCTTTAAAAGGTTTGCCTTCAGTAGTTTCGACTTGAAAAGTGAAAATATCGATATCCGGATTGGCATCTGCCGCATTTAAAATTGTTGAATAGCAATCGGGTTTAAAAATTAAATCGTCATCACACAAATACATCAGCTCACCTGTTGCATTAGCTATTGCCGTGTTTCTGCTCTTTCCGGTTCCCTTTGCATATTGAACTATAAAGCGGACATGCGATTCGTTATACTTATTGTAAAAATTACTATACGTATCTTTTTTCAATAAATCAGTAATTTGATGCACTACTACAAATTCAGTATTTTCAAACTGATGTTGCAATATGGTTGCGGTATCAAATATTCTGTCGTTAATTGTCGACAGCAGTATGCTCAGCTTTTTCATTTACCTTTTGCTTGAAAAGTATATTACTCAGCGTTTGTGCTGCGAGTAGAATAAATAGAATAGTTAATGGCATGCGGTGTCGCACTGCTCCGCCGAGGTGATATTCATATCCGCCAAATAAAATAATGAAGAATAGCATGAATAATAACAAAGGCATGTTGTTGCGCAGGTGGAACCTAAATCTGATAACTACCATTACAATTAATCCAATTAAAAAGAGGCAATCTAAAAACGGGATAAACGTATCGAGTGGATTATTTTGAACAAAAATAGGGAGTGGACTGAACAGGAATTGCAATATAATGAAGGGATAATCTCTAGCCATATCTAAGTACGATTCCCATGACACATTACCGTAACCGAGTGGCCCTGCGCTTAGCAGATTGCGATTGCGCAATGCAGCCATTGTTTCCGGTGATAGTGGTTGTTCAACTAATATATATCGAAGCGCTAAGAAAGCAATTACAGCTGTTCCTGTTAATATTGCAACTTTAGCCAAGTTTGAAATTTTCAATTTATAAACGGCAAGCGCACCAAGAACCGGAAAAACCATAACAATTAATTGCAAACGAATGGCGCAAATAATAATGCTGCCGATAATAAGTGATTTCCACTCTTTGCGATAAATAAAATTGATAAAACCGTTAAAAAATAATGCGAATCCGAAAATAATAAATGCTTCACGCAGAGGCGCTGTCATATAAACGGTTGCTGCGGGCCAAGCCAACATCAACAGCGCTGCCGTTAATTCGCCATTTTCATTAAAGGAAGGATTTGCTTTTTTCCAGGCTCGAATAAATATCATTAAGGAAACTACAAATAAAAAAATACAGAAAAACACGTAAATGACCGGGCTGTTTAAACAAATGGTTCCGATAAATAAAGTCATGTAATACAATGCCAAAATATTTTCGGAAGATGTTTCAGGATATTGTCCACTGCTAATCATGAAGGAATACAAATCTGTATCCGGTAAAAATGGTAAGTAGTTAAACAAACTATCTCCAATAACCAATAGAAAATAAAATTGAAAGATTACCAAAAGCACCAAGTTAGCCTTTTTAGAGATGCCTAAGAATACATCTCCTATTCTGTAAAGCAGATAGGAAAACACGCCGTTATAAACCAGAAAAATCAGGTAATCGTACCATTCAATCGAATCAAAATAGGTCTTCATTCAGCTAATTAAGTTAATTGTTGTCTTTTTTGTTCGCACGACGTTGTCGCAAGAAACGAAGGTAAATAATTTGTTTTGCTTCAGGTAAATTTCTGCTGTAATACATTTTCATGAGCATCACAATAAGGAAACTGGTTAAGGTTGCAATAGCAGCGCCCATAATGCTCATGGTAGGTATCAAAATAAAGTTAAGGAGTATATTTATTACGGATGCAATAATAGTGGCTTTGATGATAGGGAAATCGTTCTTGCGCACATACAAAATATAATGGAATATTAATGAGAAGTTCAATACCATTTTCGACAATACCAATACAATAAATGCATCATAATCTCTTATATATTCTTCATTCTCTAAGGATTGCAATAAAGGAATAATTAACAACGCAAGTGCAACACCAATAATTAAAGTATAAATAACTATTTGTTTGGCAAACTGTGCCAAAGTTTTACGGTAATCGTAATTGCTTTTGTGAAATGTTTCGATGAGACGTGGAGAAAAAATGATAATAACTGCTGTATGCACGAATGTCTCGATGATATTACACATATTCGCATAGAAAGTGTAAACCCCTACTTCTTCCTTCGTGTGATAATAATCGATAAAGTACCGGTCGGCAAATTCAATTATTTTATATCCGACAGTTCCAATAAAAAACAGCAAACTCACCTTGATACCTTGTCGAATCCATTTCCAATCGATTGGAATATGTTTTACCGATTTGAATTTAAATTGAGCAAGAAAATACAATGAAATGAGCACGGCAGTAATTCCTCCGGTGAGCCAGAACAGATAAATCCATTTCAAACTTTTGAGCTCGTCGACACCGGATGTCCATAATATCAGCAATAAATACGCCCATGAGCCCGTTCGCATGAACAAGATAATATTGGCAATTATGGGTTTCGAGAAAACAACAAATGTTCGATACGCTTCTTGCGATAGATGCTCAAAGATTAATATCGCATAAAAGAAAATTGCAAATTTTTCATCAATTACATTAAATACGAATAACAGCCCTAAAATTGGAAACAATACCAAGTAACTGATAAAATAAAACACCAATTGGTCGCGCAACATTGGGCTGCGGTCTGCTACATCGTAATCGAGAATACGGCGAGTTGAATAGGTATAAAAATCGAGCCCCACAACGTATAGCGACAAGGCAATGGAGGTAGTGAAAATTCCCCAAACACCATTTTGCTCAACGGTGAGTTGATCAGCCAGAAAGTATACAAGCAAAAACTTACCGATTAGCGTAGCGCCTCTTATACCGAGGTTAGCCGATGTAATCAAATTTGTTCCCTTGATTCTGTCTAATACGCTCATTTATTCAGGGCTGTGCAATATTAAAAAGTGAATTAGAACAGGTTGTTGAACTGCATTTTTGGAGGAGTTGGTTGGTGTTCATGATTTTCATCCCGAATAGATGCGAATATACGCTGTATTTTGGGAATTGAAGTCCCTTTACGGTGTGTTTTTAGCCTCAAAACGCAATGAACCCAAATAAATGGCAACTCCCGCAGCAGTTATCGCTGTAAAGCCAAATGCGAATGCAGACCCGAAAACTGTCCATAACACACCTGCAGTAGCTGAAGCAACAAAAGCTGCAATGCTCGCCAGGCCTGTATATGCGCCAATTGCTGTTCCGGCATTACCTACCTGTACAATGTTAGTAATCCATGCTTTGGCCACTCCCTCTGTTGCAGCTGCATATAATCCGTAAAGTAGAAACAGCACCCAGAACCAATTGTGGTCTTCTACAAAAGTAAATCCGAGATAAACCAATACAAAAATCACCAATCCGAAAATAAAGGTTGGCTTCACCCCTATTTTATCTGCGATGATACCTGCAGGAAAAGCGGCAAGGGCATAAACTAAATTATAGAAAACATAAATCATTATTATCATTAAATCATCTACGCCTGCTTCTTTCATTTTTAATAAAAGCAAAACATCGGAGCTATTCACTAATGCAAATAATAATAATCCCTTTAATAATTTGGTATAATCTTGTTCGGCATTTTTTAGGTAACTCAAGAAAGAAAAAAAATGAATTTTTTGTTGCGATGGTTTACCGATTTTTTCTTTAACAGTTAAGGTTAAAAAAACAGCAATAATTCCAGGGATAAATGCAATTAAAAATAAAGTATTGTATTCGCCCGGATAAAAATACAAGAACAACAATGCTAACAAAGGACCAATAACAGCACCAAATGTGTCCATGCTGCGATGGAAGCCGAACACCTTTGCTTTATTTTCTTTTGATGTACCGGCACTTAATAACGCGTCGCGCGGAGCAGAGCGCAACCCCTTGCCTGTTCTGTCGATTGTTCTGGAAAAAAATATCCATAGCGGAGCTGTAAATGCCGCCATCATTGGTTTTGATATTGCACTTAAAAAATAACCCAATTGTACAAAGGGCAATCGTTTTTGTCGAATGTCTGATAGCTGACCGAAATAACCCTTACTTAAGCCCGCAATCATTTCGGCAAATCCTTCTAAAAATCCAATGAGTAATACTGAAAATCCTATTGATTTTAAAAATGCCGGCATAATAGGATATAACATTTCACTTGCCATGTCGGTAAATAAACTGACAAGGCTGAGCACCAAAATTGGTCTTGTTATATAAGGAAGGTATTTTCCCAAAAAGTGAAAATTTATTCCAGGCTTAAACTTTCATCACCCGGTTGATACTGCATAAAGGTGATAATAAATTGCAACATTTCATTAGTTGTTTTCATGGAGTCAAATCTATCGCCGCGATCAATAATAACCTGAGGAGGAAAATATGGGTTATTGATATTTTTTTCGGTTTTATCAAACGTTTCCTCCACATGAATGGTAGAGCCCGCCGGAATTTCCAATTCTTTTTTATTGGTATAAAAAAACTGCAATCTAAAATCCCATTTCGGAATACTAATCATGGGAATGGTATCTCCTTTTCCTGTTATGGCATAGGCTATAAACGACTGTCCTAACAAGTGCATGTGCGGATTCACCGTAAGCACACTCATGGCTTCCTGCACAACATAATCGATAGAAAATGTTTTAATCTCGTTGGCCGGAATTACCAATGCCGGCTTTACCGGAGCAACACCTAAAGAACCTATTAAAATTTC
>JANMLV010000276.1:0-24946 GCA_031372705.1 Bacteroidota bacterium
TGCACTGAACGAAATTCCTAAAGCACCTGTGTAAACGGAAACTAAATTGTTCGGGTCAATTATATACCGTTGAGGTATATCTTTAATGTTAGTATAATAAATATATAATTTTTTCTCAGAGGGTGCTAAGAAAACGGTCGGTGCAAGATTGTTGTTAGCAATATACATTGAGGTTGTTGAGGAAATATAATTCAGATTTTTCTCATAAATCGTTTTTAATAAAGAAAATCCATAATATGAACCTTTCTTTATATAATAATCAGGTAACAAATCAACTGGTGCACAACTCGTGATTAAACCACTTTGAATTTGGTCTTGTTGCTTGCTTTCACTAAGCATAGTTATATTGCTACCACCTGCAATATTTTGAATTGTTGAATATGTAAAAAAGTTATGTCGATAACCGGGTTGGAGATTCATTTTTAAATTTTTTAAATACCACTCTTGTACTAAATCCAAGTGAACAAGAGTATTCGTATAAACAGCCAACCGTTCACTAATCTGGTTTTCACCTAAATAACCAAGAGGAAGAAAATCTAAATGATCTGCATCATGAAAATTCCATTCTGTTGTCCATAATTCCTTGTATTGAGGACCTATATCAGCGGATTGAAAATTAAGGATTCCTGCATGTTCATCGTAGCTTTCTTTATAGCGGGTCCTTATTAGAGTTTTTATGTTACCAGTTCCCTCATAATAAGTGAGCCCTCCATCATCCGAAATTGGGATGCCAACCATCCCCTCAAATGCAGTCTTTAGTCTAGTGTCGGGTGTCGTGTAATCATAAATGGGAGCCACAAAATCTTGATATCCATTGTCAGTTAATATATCGTTATCCAAATGGTTTGGCGTTAGATTTAAGGGATCAACATCATAATTTGTAGGAATCCGACCCCAGTTTGTTCCAAACCCAGCTGCTGGATCATTACTTGGAGTATAGTACGGATGTAAAATAACTGCGTCAAATCCGTAATCTTCACCAACCATTTCACCGTAGTGTAAAGCAAGGCATTGATTCCAAGAGAGTTCACAAGGAGAAAATCCTTCAGGACTGCCTATTGGAGGATATAAAGTGTCTTCAGGGTTGGCTGTTTTAAACGCCCAGCCTGCCCCATTTGGTAAATTCATAGCTGGTATTCCAATTTTAAATTCAAATGGAATGAGTGAACGCAAGTCACCAATAAAATCATGGTCTGCTTGCATTGTCAGGCTCAAAACATCTGTCAAATTGAAATCTAGCGGGTCACTAAATTCAGTTTGATAATCATTTCCACCGTTTATAAAATACCAATAATGATCAAAATCAGAAAAGCCAATTAGTCGATTATGTGACGGAAAATAACTTTCATTTCCTAATTCTATTCCCGCAACTTGCACTGGCCAGATAGGGTTGTCTTCTGATAAATAAATAAGCATATCCTTCAACTCACTCACAGTTTGGCTTAAAATATTAATAGCAAGTATAACATCTACTTTGCCTGAAACAGTATTAAATGTTTCAATTTGTTGAATCAATCTAATTAATTGATTAATATAAAGTGGTTGGTCTTCAATGTCAGGAATTACAGCTGGATCAAAATGCGGTTGGTTGTTCCATTTGTTATAGAATTCTTTGAATGCTCCAATTTCCTGTGCACTCATCCATGACCAGTCAGGCGTAATTGCAGTCATTTGAAGGGAGACAAAAGTTAAAGTTGGAAATTCCATGCTTCCGTTAGTTTTATCATAATATTGAATTATTTCTTCGATATTATATCCATAACCTCCGTTTCTTGGGCCGGTAATTAAATATGGATTGTCAATTGCAGTATTATCTGAACCCAACGGATGCATAAACTTACTCCCGGCCCCACTAAATGCTCTTATTACTGCTGGGTCTAATCTAGCTATATCATCCCACGATTGCAAGTAATAGGGATTAGGGGTTCCACCTGGCGTTAATTCGCCCACGTGTTCAAATAAGTCTGATACATTTATTCCATACAGACCGTGCTGAACTGGTTGATTGTTGCTATTAATGCTAATAACCATATCCTCTGTTGCAAAAGGTATGAGTTTTGCTGTAGAACTAGTGTCTCCATTTTCAGATGCATATAGTACAATTAATGTATCTGCTCCTGAAGTGAAAAGACTCACTGTATCTCCATTTGAATATACATTCAAAGTGTCTTCAAATGTTGAATCTGGTAAATAAAAATTAATAAAATCATATTGCAAATAATCGGTTAAGTAATCATTTTCTGCTTTTAAAGAATTTAAAAGAAAAAAAAGACTCCATAGGGCAACGAAAAAATTTGTCCTTTTTGTTAGCCGCGGTAAGCGTTTAGTTTTGTTAATCATAAAAATCAATTTAAAGGGTGAGTTTTAATAATTTATAATGGAAAAATAAGATAATTGTCTTTAGTAGGTGAGTTTCCTTTTGATGGTAAATAGACAATTTTTTAAAATCGGTTGTTTTTATTAAATTTGTCAAAACTTCAGTTGTGAAATTTTTTATTTCCTTTTTATTCCAAAACCTATTTGTTATAGGTGTTATAAGTGCCCAAGCACCTGAAATTCAATGGCAAAAGGCATTTGGAGGGGCAGGGTACGATGATGCATATTCAATTTTCGAAACTTTAGACAATGGGTTTATTGTTAGCGGTGATACTTGGTCAAATGATGGGGATGTAACCGATTATAATGGATCAGGTGACTTTTGGATTTTAAAGTTAAGTAGCGATGGAGAAGCTGAATGGAAGGAAACATATGGTGGTAGTGGTTGGGAAGAATCCTACAAAATTATCCAAACTAGTGACTTAGGATTTTTAGCGGTAGGATTTTCCACTTCAAGCGATGGAGATTTAACACTAAACCAAGGAGATCAAGATTTTTGGATTCTAAAACTTGATGAATCAGGGTCTATTCAATGGCAAAAAACTTTAGGAGGCTCAGGTTCTGATAGAGCATATTCTGTTCAACAAACAACTGATGGAGGCTATGTGGTTGCTGGACTTTCTTCGTCATCTGATGGCGATGTTACAGGAAATCATGGCGCTGCTGATTTTTGGGTAATCAAGTTAAATATTTTTGGCGATTTGATTTGGCAAAAGTCTCTAGGAGGTACACAAAACGATTATGCTAAATCAATTATTGAAATTCCAGGCGAGGGGTTTGTCGTAACTGGATATGTTGAGTCTAATACAGGTGATGTAACTGGAAATAATGGTGAGAGTGATTATTGGGTTGTGAAGTTATCAGAAGCTGGAGATATTATATGGCAAAAATGTTTTGGGGGTACAAATTTCGAATTTGCATCTTCATTAGCTCGAACAAGCAACAACGGATTTCTTATTCTTGGTTATACATTGTCTGATAATGGTGATGTATCAGGTTTCCATGGTGGTTATTCAGATTATTGGCTAATTAATATAGATAGTTCTGGAGCGTTACTTTGGCAAAAGTGTTTTGGGGGAACCGCAACAGATCAAGGATTTTCTATTTGCTCAACCAATGATAGTTCATATATTCTTACCGGGTACTCTGGTTCAAATAATGGTGATGTCACAGGACATCACGGCGGAGCTTTATACCCAGATTATTGGGTATTAAAAATTGATGCAATAGGAAATATTGTTTGGCAAAAATCATTAGGCGGCACTTCAAGTGATGAGTCTTTTTCTGTTGTCCAAACTTCAGATACAGGTTTTGCTATAGCGGGATGGGCCTTTTCTACTGATGGTGATGTTACAGGACATCATGGTGTGTCTTTAAATCGAGATTGGTGGATTGTAAAATTAGGTCCGCCTTGTATTGAAAATATGTTTTATGTAGATTTAGATGGCGACGGATTTGGCGATATTTCATCCGATACCTTAGCTTGCGAACTACCAACCGGTTATGTTTTAGACTCAACCGATTGCAACGATTTAAATCCAGAAATTCATCCCACATTAACAGATATTTGTAACGCCATTGATGATAATTGTAACGGACTCACCGATGAAGATGCAATATTTGTTACCTATTTTGCAGATATTGATGGCGATACTTTTGGTGATATATTCAATGACTCAATTGCATGTTTTGAACTTGAAGGTTATGTAATTAACAGTGAGGATTGCAACGATTTAAATGTCGAAATTAATCCTGCTGCTATTGAAATCTGCAATGACATTGATGATAACTGCGATTTCGATATAGATGAGGGATTAACAACTTACACATTATACAAAGATGAAGATGGAGATTCCTTTGGTAATTCTGATATATTTATTAATTCTTGCTTAGACGTAATTATTGGATATGTAAGTGATTCAACTGATTGTGATGATGCAAATAATTTAATTTATCCGGGAGCAATTGAAATTTGTGATTACTTAGATAACGATTGCGATGGCATTGCCGATGATAATTTAACCTATTTACATACCTATCAAGATGCTGATAATGATAATTTCGGGAATCCATTTCTAGATTCACTTTCCTGCGAACTACCCACAGGCTATGTTTCCGACTCTACCGATTGCGACGATACAAATCCGAATATTTATCCTGGCGCAGTAGAAATATTAAATGGTTTAGATGATGATTGTGACCAAACTGCAGATGAAGGCTTGCCAATTAATGAGCTGCAAGTGGAACAAATTTCGTTATATCCAAATCCTGCATTTAATACCATTCAAATTAATTCCAATTTCAGCGAAGTCGGAATCTTTACAGTATACACATCAACAGGCCAAAAGGTAATGAGTGGAATTTGGGATAGCGGAGCACAAGTTATTTCAATATTAAAATTAGCACAAGGCATGTATTTAATTCAATTGGATGCAGAGGATGTTAATTATAAATGCACTTTTATTAAATTATAAAATAAAAATTAATGCTGTTAAAATCGCAGCCCAATAAGTTGCATAGCATGAAATTAAAAGAGGCTGTTCATTTTGGAACAGCCTCTTTTTTTATTTGTTAAAAATTATTTAATAATCCTCAAACCCACCTTCACTTGAAGATGTAATTTCTTCAATAGCTTTTTTAAGATGTTCAATCGATGCCTCAAGCGATTGCTTAATTTGCATATTTGTTTCTGCTTCTGCAGCAGCTTCATAAACCGGAACTAATCCTGTTAGAATATTTGATGCAGTAAACGACATCCAAAAGTTTTCATTTTCGGTTGCAATTTTCTTTAACTCATCAACTCCCGGATTAATTACATACGAATCGGTCATGCGCATTAAATATGGTTCGTAGTTTAACATGATAAAATAACTATCGTAACCGCTGGCTGTTTTAAAGTTATCGATAAAATATCCATTATCAATCGCATCACCACTTTCGCCTAAAATACTCATTACTGCATAGCTAACATTAAAATTATCTTCAGTTTTATATTTTCTGGCAATTTCGAGACCTGTTTTTTTATCGTTATTGTAAATCGCATACATGGCAGTTGAAACTACATTATATGAACTATCGTTTAACGCATTGTTGTAAACAGCCGCCGCATCAATTCCGGTAATATCTTTTAATTTTTCGATAGCCGCAGACCTTACATAACTGCGCGGGTCGTTTTTAGCCATGTCTAAAATTTTATCTTTTGTTGCTTGTGAAGTTGTTTCATCAATTAATAAAGTATCAATTGCCGACAAACGAATATGCCAATGCTTATCGTTTAATGCGCTTTCAACTAAACCTCTATATGCAGGGTTTTCATATTGATAAGCAGCAACGTTTTCAACCGCTTCTAATCTATCTAAAAACAAAGGTGCATTCTTGTATTGAAATACATATTCATCTAAATTCTTAATATCGTATTTAGTGCAAAGCAACATTTTTTCTGCATCAACATTCACTAAATCAGGTCGTGTTGCAACAGGGAATTTAAATGATTGAATAGCCTTGTCTAAAATTATTTGCTTGCGTTCCACTTTGCCGCCACTATAAATATCAACCGCCATTGGCAATACGTAAAGTGGAGTAGTGGTAGTGTCCTGATTTTGATAAATAGTAACTGTTTCCATCCCTGCAACTTCATCATATTCATAATACATGCTTAAATCAGGATGTCCGCTATTTAGAAACCACTGATTAAAGAACCAGTTTAAATCTTCACCCGTAACGGCTTCAAATGCTAAACGCAAATTGTGAATTTCTACGGAGGTATATTTGTTATCTTCCAAATATTTTTTCAATCCCGCAAAATAAGCATCGTCGCCTAAATACTTTCTAAGCATGTGTAAAATGCGTCCGCCTTTTGCATAGGAATGTGAATCAAACATATCCATGCGTGTGTCATAATTAAAGCGAATCATATCAACTTGCTTGTATTCTGATTCTGATATATACGTAGACAAGTCGTTCATGCCTTTGTAGTCTGCTTCATCTCTTCCATATTTATATTCATCCCATAAATATTCTCCATAAGTAGCAAACGATTCGTTAAGCGGCAAATTACTCCAGCTTTCGGTTGTAACTAAATCGCCAAACCATTGGTGATATAACTCATGTGAAATTACATCCTCATAATTTTCATCTAATAAATCGCGTGAGTGTTGCTGCAAAAATTCACCGTGAATAGTTGCTGTAGTATTTTCCATAGCACCACTCACATAATCGCGTACAACTATCTGACTATATTTTGGCCAAGGATATTTTACACCTAATTGATTAGAGAAAAATTCAATCATTTCAGGCGTATTTCCGAAAATTGCTTTGGCATCTTTTTCGTAATCTTTTTCTACGTAATAATTAACCTGCATGTTTTTCCAAGTTTCTTTTACAATAGCATATTCTCCAATTGCCATCATAAATAAATATGGTGCATGCGGTAAATCCATTTTCCAATTATCGGTTCTTGTGCCATCAGCATTTTTCTTTGAACTTACTAATGTACCGTTTGATAATGTTTGATATTTGTCTTCAATCGTAATAAAGAAACTGTTGGTGCAACGTTCATTCGGCTTGTCAATTGTTGGACACCAGCATGATGTTGCTTCTGTTTCACCTTGGGTCCAAATTTGCATTGGCTTGTCTTTGTCTTTTCCCTCGTTGTTAATAAAGTATAAACCTTTATCTTCAGTAATTGCTGCGCTACCGCCTTTAGGTAATTCGTTCGGCTTCGCGATGTAATCTATATAAATAGTATATTCTTCATTTCTAGTATACGTTCTGCCTAAATCAATAACCATTTGTAATGTATCCGGAATAGTATCGGTATTGTAAGTATATTTTAATGGCGTTTTTCCCGTTGCAGTAACCATCGAAACTTCCTTAACAGTAAATCCTTTTGCGTCAAGTGTAAGTGTTGAAGTTGCAGCGAAATACGGTTTTAAGGTAAGGGTTGCCTTGCCGTACATCCATGCTTTTGCCCAATCAAACGAAACTTCCAATTTGGTATGGATTAAATCGTGTACTCTTTTTTCACTTCCGCGATAAATACTAGCGCTCCATTCACTCATTGCAGTGTCGGTGGAATAATAATCATCATCAGAGGTGTATTCAGAATCGTAATCTTCATAGTCATCCAAATAAGTGTCATCATAAGTTGTGTAAACAGTAGTATCAATATCCCCTTTGTAATCTTCTCCTGAATACAATTTTTTAGTAGGATCGCATTGATAAAATAATACCGCTACTAAAGCAGCAAGCGTAACAATTTTAAATTTCATAGTTTTGTTTTTAAATCTCGTTTGAAGAGGCTGCAAAATTAAACATTCCATGCTACCTTTAAACGCAAATTGGGCTAATTCTAATATTTGAAAGATGTACAAAGTATCTATAAACGGAGGTGAACCCCTCTCTATTGAAGGAAATACCGTTAACGGCAAGGAGCTGAATGCCGACATTATTGAGTTGGAGCAGCGTTTTTACCATGTTTTGTCGGGCGATAAGTCCTACAATGTTGAGCTGGTTAAGATGGACAAAGCGAGCAAGACGTTAACGTTAAACATCAATGGAAACACCTATGAAGTGGCCGCTAAGGACAAATTTGATATGTTGATGGACCAAATGGGCTTCTCTGCTGCAGATGCAGGTAAGATAAGAGAATTAAAGGCTCCAATGCCCGGTATGGTGATTGATGTGCGCATTAAAGCCGGCGATACGGTTAATAAAGGCGATGCCGTTATAGTGCTCGAAGCCATGAAAATGGAAAATGTGCTAAAAGCTGCCGGCGAAGGCAAAGTGAAATCTATCGAAATAACAAAAGGCCAAAGTGTAGAAAAAAACCAGGTGCTTATTGTATTCGAATAAGTTGTTTCGGATGTTAACCCTGATAAATATCGTGTATTCGTATCAACCCAACGCATATTTCATCAACTACAACAGGTAAAACACTTAATTGTGATGTTCTGTTTTCCATCATATCCACGGCTTCTTTCAATGTTGCATGTGCGGTAATTGAGATAGGATTGCGTGTCATGATGTTACTCACTGTCAACGCATTAAAATCAGTGCCATGTAATAAACTTCTTCTTACATCACCATCGGTAACTAAGCCAATTAATTTATTATTTAAATCAACAACGCAAGCCGCACCGTAATTTTTTTGTGTCATGGCAATAATTAATTCGCGGAAGGTGCTTTTTTCGGATACTAACGCAATTTCATGTAATTCATGCATCACATCTTCTACTTTTAATAATAAGTTTTTACCTAATTGTCCGCCGGGATGAAAACGCGCAAAATCTTTTTCTGTAAATCCGCGTGCATGCATTAAGGCAACGGCAAAGGCATCGCCTAATGCCAGGGCAACGGTTGTAGATGCAGTAGGAGCAAGGTTTAGCGCGTCTGCTTCTTTATCTACCGTGCCATCAAAAACAAATGTGGCATTGCGTGCAATTGGTGAATTCAAATTGCCAACTATAGCTATTACCGTTGAATTTTCCTGTTTAAAAAATTGAATTATGCGAAACATTTCTTCAGTAGTGCCACTCTTGGAAATCATTAAAACCGGATCGCCATCTGCATAAACACCAAGGTCGCCATGAGCCGCTTCTGCAGCATGTAAAAAAACTGCAGGTGTGCCTGTACTGCATAACGTTGCAGTAATTTTTTGTGCAACCGCACCTGATTTGCCAATACCACAAACTACAATTTTCCCCTTAGATGTTAATACCGCATCAACCGCAGCATCAAATTGTTCATCAATTTTATCCATGGTTTTCAAAATCTGTTCTGATTCGAAACGGAGGACGTTTTTGGCGATGTTTAGATAACTCATAGTTGTAATTAATTATAAATTGGAAAAATTGCGGCCATCAATTTCTTTATACAATGCTTCTTTTGATAACGACTTGAAGTAAGCATACGTAATTTTCAAGCCTTCTTCTCTTTGTATTTTTGGCTCCCATTGCAATAATTTTTTTGCTAAAGTAATATCAGGTTGGCGTTGCTTGGGGTCGTCAACCGGTAATTGTTTGTGAATTACTTTTTGTTCGGTACCGGTTAATTTAATGATCTCTTCGGCAAATTCATTAATGGTAATTTCATCAGGGTTGCCAATGTTAACCGGATTTGCATAATCGCTTAATAATAATCGATAAATACCTTCAATTAAATCATCAACGTAACAAAATGAACGCGTTTGTGAACCATCACCAAAAACTGTTAAATCTTCGCCACGCAATGCTTGTCCAATAAATGCAGGTAATACACGTCCATCATTTAATCGCATTCGCGGTCCATAGGTATTAAAAATACGGGCTATGCGGGTTTCTAATCCGTGATAAGTATGATACGCCATGGTTATGGCTTCTTGAAATCGCTTTGCTTCATCGTAAACACCTCGCGGACCAACAGGATTTACATTGCCCCAATAATCTTCACTCTGTGGATGAACTAATGGGTCGCCATAGACTTCGCTGGTTGATGCTACTAATATGCGCGCGTTTTTTGCTTTTGCTAATCCTAATAAATTATGCGTGCCCAACGAACCTACCTTTAATGTTTGAATTGGAATTTTTAAATAATCTATCGGCGATGCAGGTGATGCAAAATGTAATATATAATCGAGTGGCCCCGGAACGTGAACGAATTTAGAAACATCGTGAAATAAGAATTCAAATTGTTGTAATCCGAATAAATGTTCAATGTTTTTTTTATCGCCGGTGATTAAATTATCCATTGCAGTAACCTGGTAACCTTCACGTATAAATCTGTCGCATAAATGCGAACCGAGAAATCCTGCTGCGCCGGTGATGAGAATTCTTTTCATGTTTTTATTTGGTTGCGGGTGAAGTGCTATTTTGTTAAGATACTGCAAAGGTACCATTCTGTCGCCTCCTACAGGGTGCGTTGGTTGATGGTTTCTACCATTCTGTCGCCTCCTACAGGGTGGAACCCAATTTCTGTACGCGGTTTGGTCTCCCGACCAACCGCTTTCCGGATGATGAATCGGAGCCGTTAATTGCGTTTATATATGGGTGATGGTTGAATTAATTTATTAATGTAATTATTTAAAAAATTTAATTTTCTACAATTGCTCTGCCAATGCTTTCGTAATAAAATCCTTGTTCTTTTAATTCTTCGAGTTCAAATAAATTGCGACCATCAAAAATCATTTTATTTTTCATGAGGCTTTTCATTACTTCAAAATCGGGCGTGCGGAATACACTCCATTCAGTAACAATAATTAATGCATCGGCATTTTGTAATACTTCGTATTGGTTTTTACCATAGGAAATAGTATCGCCAATTTCTTTTTGCACATTGCTCATGGCTTCAGGGTCGAAAGCTTGCACTTTTGCGCCTCTTGCAGTTAATGCCTCAATTAAATACAGCGCAGGTGCTTCGCGAATATCATCGGTATTTGGCTTAAAAGCAAGTCCCCACATGGCAAATGTTTTACCTTGTAAATCGCTGCCAAATTGATGAATTATTTTCTCCATCAAAATGATGCGCTGCTTATCATTTACTTCCATCACCGATTGCAAAACTTTAAAATCGTAACCGATAGATGAAGCCATTTGATTTAATGCTTTAACATCTTTCGGAAAACAACTTCCCCCGTAACCAACACCCGGAAATAAAAATCTTTTGCCTATTCTGCTGTCGCTCCCAATTCCTTTTCGAACCATATCTACATCAGCACCCAACTTTTCGCATAAATTGGCAATCTCATTCATGAATGTGATTTTGGTTGCCAAAAATGCATTCGCTGCATATTTTGTGAGCTCTGCACTGCGTTCATCCATAAATATGACTGGGTTGCCCTGCCGAACAAAAGGTGCATACAATCGGTTGAGCATGTCTCTTGCCTTGTCACTTTCAGTACCAATTACCACGCGTTCAGGCTTCATAAAATCTTCTACTGCCATGCCTTCCCGCAAAAATTCGGGATTGCTCACTACATCAAATTCATGTTTTGCATGCGCACCAATTTTTTCACGCACTAAGTCTGCCGTGCCAACCGGAACTGTACTCTTATCTATAATTATTTTATAGCCATTTATAATGTGACCTAAATCATCCGCTACTTGTAAAACATACTTCAAATCGGCACTGCCATCTTCGTTTGGCGGTGTGGGAAGCGCCAAAAATATAATGTCGGTTTGCTCAACAGCTTCCTTCAAATTGGTAGTAAACTCGAGGTTCCCTTGTTTAATATTCCTGTGAAACAAAGTCTCTAAACCCGGCTCATAAATAGGTATTTCGCCGGCTTGCATGCGTTTAACTTTGGCCGAATCAATGTCAACGCATATTACATGGTTTCCCGTTTCTGCGAAGCATGTGCCCGTAACAAGTCCAACATAACCGGTTCCAATTACAGAAATTTTCATGCGGTAAAGATAATAAGATGGGTTGGAATAATGGCTAAAACATCTGTATTGCAATAGGTTGCCGGTTTAGCTCGCCATTCCACTTAAAAGCACTTAAAATTGATTGCACCAAAAGTATCTGTTTTTCGAGAAGCTGCACTTTATGGAAGCTCGATTTACCATTTGCCTAAAAACACAGGGAAGTGCAAAATATTAACAAGTAATTTGAAACGGAGCATCACCCTTCACGCATCTTCTCAGCATTTTCCGCTACTTGCAACCCATCCAAAATTTCATCAAGGTTGCCATTCATTACTTCCGGCAAATTATACATCGTTAAATTAATTCTATGGTCAGTAACCCTGCTTTGCGGAAAATTGTATGTTCTGATTTTAGCTGAACGATCACCTGTAGATACTAACGTTTTTCTTTGTTGCGAAAGTTTTGCAAGATGTTCATTGTGGAATTTTTCATAAACTCGCGTGCGCAAAACTTTCATCGCTTTTGCGCGATTTTTAATTTGCGAACGTTCATCCTGACATTCAGCAACAATGCCTGTTGGTAAATGGGTCATTCGCACCGCACTCTCTGTTTTATTTACGTGCTGTCCACCCGCACCACTCGCACGAAATACATCTACTTTTATATCACTTACATTAATGTCGATATCAAATTCTTCGGCTTCGGGTAATACCGCAACAGTTGCTGCACTGGTGTGCACACGTCCCTGACTTTCAGTTGCGGGAACGCGCTGTACGCGATGTACACCACTTTCATATTTTAATTTGCCGTAAACATTTTCACCGGTTACTTCTATAACAATTTCTTTATATCCCCCTTGCTCACTTTGGTTTTCATTCATCACCTCGGTTTTCCAACCTTGCTTGGTGCAAAAACGCGTATACATTTCTGCTAAATTCCCGGCAAATAATGCAGCTTCATCGCCTCCCGTTCCCGCGCGAATTTCTAAAATGGCATTTTTTTCATCTTCAGGGTCTTTCGGAATTAAAAGCATTTTTATTTTCGTTTCCAATTCTTCCTTTTGTTGTTCGTAATGGGCAAGTTCCGATTTAGCCATTTCGCGCAACTCATCATCTTTTTCTGTATTTAATATTTGCCAGCTATCATCTAAATTGCTAAGCACCAATTGATAGGCATTAAACGTGTCAACAACCGGTTTCATATCGCGGTAATTTTTATTCAACGATTTAAATCGCTTCATATCGGCAATAATTTCAGGGTCACTCAGTTGCTCCTGAATGTTAATCCATTTTTCTTTTATTGCCTGTAATTTTGAAACTAAATCCATGAATAATAATTGGGTGCAAAAATAAGATTAATTGGTCGAAATTGGAACCCTATTGTTAATTACAAATTATTGTGCGTTGTATACCGAGCGCTTGGACAAATAAACCGGTTTTCAATTGTAACAGCATGGCAATGCAGTTTGCCAATCAATTCCTGATTTTTATTGAATAGCATAAATGCCATTTACATCTCTTACAAACATAGCATCTCCGGTCACAAATAATTGAACTGCATTATAGGGTAAATCTTTTGAAAATATTTCACCACTTCTTAAATCATACCATTTTACCGACGTTCCCGAAATGGCAAAAATATATCTATCTGTTACTTGTTCAGCTTGAAATATAAACGGAATGGTATTAATATAATTCGCATAAGCATCGAAAACTAAAATCCCTTCTCCTTCAACATTTATATATACTTTGTCGTTGGCCGAAAATATTTTTGTAATGGTTAAACTAAAATCAAACAACTGATCAAATATCTCACTGGCTGCAATTACTTTGCCGGCTTCATCAAGTCGTATTAGTTTTCGCGATAACTCATCATACATCCAAATATGATCTGTTCCAACTAATTTACAAATTACACCGGGTTGGTAATTAGGTAAATTTGCAGTGCCTTTTAATTGTAATGATGATAATTCCGATAACATATTATCTAATATAATAATGCTTTGCCTGTCGGGATAAAACACCAATATTTTTAAAGGATTGCTAACATCAATAATTGTTGGTCGACCAAGATTCAAATTGCTGTAAGTAATGCTTGCCGTAGTGGCACAATTATATTTTACAATTTCATCTGCTGCGTTGATGTAATAAATATTGTTCATTGCATCAACAGTAAAAAAAGTGCTTACCGTATTTATTTTGCAAGCCAGACTGTCGGCACCGCGAACATGCGTTGCCACAAATAGTAATATCAATAATACATTATTTTTCAAAGTATTTAATCTTACAATTGTTGCCGTCAAATTCGGCATAGGTGAAATGAATCATCCAATCTCCTAAATTAATAAACGTTGAACGCTCGCCAATTGGTATTTCTAACACAATATGACGGTGTCCGAACAAAAAGTAATCGTAATGTTCTTTTTGTAATATTTCTTTAGCAAAAATAATTTGCCACTCTTTGTCTTCACCCAAATACTTTTCTACCTCATTCATTCTTCTGCTATTATACGAAAAGTAACGAGCTATCTTAAATGCAATATAAGGATGCAGTGCACCATAAAGAATTTGTGCAAATTTACTTTTAAATATTTTTTTCATGAATTTAAATCCCGTGTCACCGGGCCCAATTCCATCGCCATGACCAACATAAAAGCGTTTACCGCCAAATTCAAATTGAATGGATTGATGATGAACCGGAACGTTTAGTTCTGCCTCAAAATAACCGTACATCCATAAGTCGTGATTACCGGTAAATATTTGTATATCAATGCCTTTATCTTTTAACTCGGCAATTTTTCCAAGTAAACGAACATGCCCACGCGGAACAACATATTTATATTCAAACCAAAAATCGAATAAATCGCCAACTAAAAATATTTTAGCAGCATCGTGAGCAATACTATCTAACCAGCGCACAACTTTTTTCTCCCTTTCTAAACTTGAATTGTAATCGGGAATTCCTAAATGGAAATCTGAAGCGAAGTAGATTTTATTTCTCTCCATCCCATCCCGCAACCGGCCAGTTTTCAATTAAGAATACATAAACTTCGCGTGGACCATGTGCGCCTAAAACCAATGTTTTTTCGATATCAGCCGTGCGGCTTGGTCCTGTATTTAAATTTACCATGCTTGGGAAATTGCCATCGTATTTTTTTCTGATAGCTGTAAATCCATCCTGAATATCCATTACTAATTGTTTGGTAGATGCAATAACAATATTAACTTCAGGAAATACCGGTAATGTTCTTCCACTTGCTTGTCTGCTCGAAATTAATATACTGCCTGTGCGGGCTACTAAAGCTTCACAAAGCATTATCCCTGCATCAGCAGTTGTTACCTTCATATCAATTTCATAGTTAATAAATTGATTGCGGTCAAACATTGCATGTAATTCTTTCTCCGGGCAACTAATATTTTTCCATTCCTTTTGTGCAACTAATTCCTTTAGCGTATCAACACATTCTCGCTCATTTTCGCAATACACAAATTGCCCCGAAACTTCGGTAAATTCCGAAGCGAAAATAATTTCTAATGGTTCGTCTTCATTCGCATAAATAGCATCGTTAGTTTCCAAATTTGCATAAGGCTGCTTAGTTTGATGATACAATGCCGCGCGAACGCTGCTTAACATTTTTTCTTTTGATGATAATATTTTTGCCATGTTACCGCTTTTTGATGCTCAATTGGTAATAGAATCTTCCAAATGTAGGGCTTTTGAGCCAATTGCCCGAATTTGGCTTTGTTGATTAGCAGTGAGAATTTGTTAATTCCGGCAAATTAAAAAACCGATGAAGCCTAACTTCATCGGTTTTCAATAGCTTGCTTCGTTATTTTGCCAATTGGCATGTTACTTATTCTTCCTTGTGCACAATTGCACCTTCAGTTTGAGGTGTTTCCTCATCTTTAAATGTAATTACATCTTTTTTCACATTCAGTTCAGGGTGCTTTTCTTCAAATGGTCGGTGACCAATCAATCGCTCCATATCTGATTTAAATATGATTTCTTTATCCAGCAATTCTCTGGCTATAATTTCAAGTTGATCTTTCTTGTCGTTTAATAACGCTTTTGTGCGAATGTAGGCATCGCCAATCAATTTTTTAACCTCTTCGTCAATAGCAGTTGCCATTTGTTCGCTGTAAGGTTTAGCGAAGCGATAATCCTGCTGAGGGTCATTAAAGCTGATGTTTCCAATGCGCTCATTCATTCCATAAACGGTAATCATGGCGTAAGCCATTTTAGTAATGCGTTCAAGGTCGTTTTGTGCGCCGGTAGATATTTTTCCAAAAATAATATCTTCAGCAGCTCTTCCACCCAAGGTCATACACATCATATCTATGAGTTGTTCTTTGGTATAGAGATATTGCTCTTTTGGTAAATATTGAGCATATCCTAAAGCTGCAATTCCGCGCGGAACAATTGATACCTTAACTAAAGGATCTGCATATTCAAGGTGCCAGCCGCAAATTGCATGGCCTGCTTCATGATAAGCAACAATTTTCTTCTCTTCAGGATTTATCAACTTGTTCTTCTTCTCAAGTCCACCAATTACTCGGTCAACGGCATCATTGAAATCTTGCATTTCAACAAATTTCTTACCGCGACGCGCTGCTATCAAAGCGGCTTCGTTACAAACATTCGCAATATCAGCTCCCGCAAAACCCGGTGTTTGTAATGCTAATTTATGTGCATCTAAGTCCGGTGCTACCTTAATAGGTTTCAAATGCACTTTAAATATCTGCTCACGACCTGCTAAATCCGGCTTGTCGATAGAAATCTGACGATCGAAACGACCCGGACGCAATAATGCCGGATCTAATACATCGGGACGGTTAGTTGCAGCCAAAATGATTACTCCTTTATCTGTTCCGAAACCATCCATCTCAACCAATAATTGGTTCAATGTATTTTCGCGCTCATCGTTGCTTTGAATCATGTTTTTGCCACGCGCGCGACCAATTGCATCAATCTCATCAATAAATATTACACAAGGTGCTTTTTCACGCGCCTGACGGAAAAGGTCACGAACACGGCTCGCACCTACTCCCACAAACATTTCTACGAAATCGGAACCCGAAATACTGAAAAACGGTACTTGCGCTTCTCCGGCCATGGCTTTTGCTAAAAGGGTTTTACCCGTTCCCGGACTTCCCACTAACAATACGCCTTTTGGTATTTTACCTCCCAAAGAAGTGTATTTTTTAGGATTTTTAAGGAAGTCAACTACCTCCATAACTTCTTCTTTAGCCTCATCTAAACCCGCAACATCGTTGAATGTCACGTTTACTTTGGTATCTTTATCGTATAGGTTAGCCTTGGATTTACCGATATTGAATATCTGGCCTCCGCCACCCATTCCGCCACCACCCGTTACGCGGCGCATAATGAAAATCCAAATACCTAGAATTAATATAATAGGCAATAAATAACTTAAAAGGTTGAGCAATAAGTTTTGGCGCGTTTCATAGGAAACGGTTATCGGCTTGTCTAAACCACCAACTTGCCACTCAGCTAATTGACGCTCAAACGTTTCTGTAGAACCAATAGTCCAAGTATATTGAGCACCTTTTACCGGTACTTTATCTGCTTTATACGGTTCTTCATCAAGGCGGTCTTCTTTGATATAAATCTCTGCAAACTCTTTATTGATAACCACTACACGGTTAACATCACCCTGCTGCAACATCTCGGTTTTAAACTTATCGATGTTTTTTAATTCTACCGGTCTGCCCTCAAATGGATAAAACTGAAATCCAATCAGGATTACGGCAATAAGGCCATAAATCCAATAGAAATTGAATTTCTTAGGTGCACCAGGTTTGTTTTTGTTCTGATTGTTCTGTTCGGTACTCATTACTTTAAAATGCTTAAAATTTAACTGACTTTTTTAATAGCGGCATCGTGCCAAAGTTCCTCCAGTTGATAGAATTCGCGCTTTTCTTTGTAAAAAACATGAACTACCACATCCGAATAGTCAATAATAATCCATTCGGCGTTCTGGAAGCCTTCCTTTCCAAAAGGACTGATATCTGCCTTCTCTAACACATTATCTACGATATGGTTTCCAATAGCCATCACTTGTGTTGTCGAATCGGCATGACAAATGATAAAATGATCGGTAACGGCATCGTTTAATGCGGTAAGATCCAGGTGAACCACTTCTTCCCCTTTTTTGTCCAGGATACTATCAATGACGAGGTCAGTTAAAGAATATTGTGTGGTTGTTGATTGCTTTGTTTTTTTTCTCACTTACTTTGTTCTGAATTGCAAAATTACGAATTCTTATTGCGCCCTCCAATCAATACACTATTCATAGGCAAAACCCACCATCATTTAGGTAGGGTTCAAAGCACTAATGCTTGGCTAAAGCAATGGCTCGAATCGGCTGAAACACCCGTTCCCGAAGGATTGGTGGTTACTGCCGAAGAGCAATTTGCCGGAAAAGGCCAAGGAGATAAAAGTTGGATAACCACTCCCGGACTCAATTTAACCGCCAGTATTTTGCTTAGACCTGTGTTTTTGGAACCGCGACAAGTATTTTATTTGAACAAAGCAATTGCCTTGGCAGTTCACGATACTTTGGCAACTGAAACATATGGCGTTCAAATTAAGTGGCCAAACGACATGTATTATGAGAAAAAGAAGTTGGCAGGCATTTTAATAGAAAATATTTTGGGTAGTTATCGTATTCAACAAAGTATTGTAGGTATTGGGATAAATGTTAATCAAACTGATTTTGATGCCGACTTGCCAAATCCAACCTCACTTAAATTAATTACAGGCAGAATAATAGATTTGTCAGATTTGTTGGAAAAGCTCTGTACTCAACTAGAAAAATACTACCTGCAATTAAGAGCTTCACAATTTACTACTATCGACGCGTTATATCACCACCATTTATTCGGGCATCAAAAACAAAGTGAATTTATTATTGATAATAATAAAATTATAGCAACCGTAAATGGTGTTTCCGCAAGCGGGAAATTAATTCTTTCAACACCGGAAAATAAATTAGAACTGTCGGTAGGTGAGGTGGAATGGGTTTTATAAAAAATCACCGGTAGTAAATCTCATTTAAAAATTTCTTTCCAAAAAATTGGGAAGAAAGCCAAATCCTCAATAAAGAACCTTCTGAATAATCGTTTGGGCTCCTGTGCAAACCGGTGAAACCACTCCATACCAATATACTGAATAATTTTAGGCGCTCGTTTCTTTATACCTAAATAAAATTCAAACGATGCACCTAATAATAAAAACAGCGGCATTTTACTTGATGAGCCATTACTTAACAACTTTGCCTGTATATTTTCAATAGTTTGCAATGCAATAAAATGCTGCTTCGGGAAACGAATGCCTATAAAAACTAAATCGGGATTGCATTTTTCAATTTCATTTAAACAATTTGCAATTACTTCATTCAATGCAACAGTGTCCGCTTCATCAAAAAATGGCGGAACATAATAATTTAAATTTGGAAATTCTTGCCTCAACATTTCACCTACATTATTATCAGGCGCAATAAGTAAAATAGATTTGTTACTCGTTTTGAGCTTATCCCATAAGGCTGGAAATAAATCACTGCCGGGCAGTCTTTTTTTTAATGGTTTGCGCAACAACCAGCTCGACCAAACAATAAATTGTCCATCAGGCAGAATAAATGTTGCTTTTTTCATTTCATTTGCAATTGATTTGTTTTCTGCACGTTTAAATTTAACAACATCATCAACATTCGGTGTTATTAATAATGGAAGCTGAACTTTGAAATTGTCGGGATTGTAATCATATTGCATAATTTCATCCACAACATTTTTAAAACTGCTGTCACTTATGAAATCTAAATCATATAATCGCTTTCGTGTTAACATAGTGTGTGCGAGGTTAGGATTAAAAAAATACAATTATGTACATATAATTAATTAAAGGTAAAGTGACTGTACAAGGCTTCCAAATATTTCGTCAATAAATTTTGATAAATTATTTGTGCAATTTCCTTCGCTAAATAAAACCTGCATTTCACATAAAATATGCCCCATTTCGCACTAAGTCGTTTGTATGAGTGGAATAAAAAAATGACTTTCATGATTCCTTAACCGGGATTTATATTATAATTAATTAAATATAGCTATGACAAAACTTACTAACCTTTACAACCGAAGTGTTGCATTCAAAAGATTGCTCACGCCTGAAAAAAAACCACCTGTATATCTCTTGCAATTTGTTACAAACAGATGTAATGCTGCTTGCGACCATTGTTTTTATTGGCGAGAATTAAATGAAAAAGTAAAAGACGAATTATCACTTGCCGAATATGAGAAAATAGCCAAATCGCTTGGACCGATGTTGCAGGTAACACTTACCGGTGGTAGTCCTGAATTGCGTGCAGATTTACCCGAAATTGCAGAAATATATTCTCGCATTTGCCGACCTGCAAATATTACCTTTTGTATGCTTGGTTTTAGTACAAGTCGTATTGTTGAGCAAATGGAAAAAATATTGACACGTATGCCGCATCAGCGTTTTACAGTTGCTATATCTTTAGATGGCCTCGGTGAAGTGCATGATAAGCTAAGACATTTAGATGGTTGCTTCAATCGAGTTGTAGAAACATTTAGGCAATTAGGGGAAATGAAAAAGAAGTATAAGAATTTGCGTCTTGCCGTTGGCACCGTGGTGCAAGGACTTAATTTAGATTCGGTTGCGGAAACAGCGCTTTGGGCGAGAAAGAATTTACCTATCGATTTGTTAAAACCCATTTTGGTTCGTGGTAACCCGTTAAATAGTGAATCGAAAACAGATAATTGCGTGGAAACTTACATTGATGTAATTGACCGTGACAAACAATGGATGAATGGAACTAATGGTGGTATGACCACCGCTATGGATTATGTTATTGCAACTAAAGAAAATATTCAACGTGATTTAATTGCAAAAATTGCCATGACCAAATTGGCGCGACACAAGTGTTCAGGAGGAAGAGAAACGGCAGTAATTTATCCGGATGGCAATGTTGCAGGCTGTGAATTACGGGATGATATATTAGGTAACGTAAGAGACGTTAATTACGACTTCAATAAAATTTGGTTAGGTGAAAAGGGTGATGCTTTTCGCGCAACAACCGGTAAAGTGGAAGCTTGCCAAGGTTGTTATCATCATTGCTTTTTAAGCCCTACTGTTTTTAGAACACCGGCACTATGGCCAAAAGTTGCCCAATCTGTCTTGCATGTTTACCGCAATAATCACAAGCGCAGAGCAAAAGATTACCAAGTAATAAATGCTTAAAACCAAATGTCGCAAATTAAATTATTTGATTCATGAAAATTACACATATGTCAATTACCAAAAATTACACTAACATCACCACGCCAATCAGAATTGTAATTCCGGCGTATAAAGCAAGTGATAGTATAAACGCCTGCCTCAAAAATGCTTTAATGGCTTGTAATTATTTTACAGATATTGAAGTGGTTGTTGTTGCTTATGAAACCAAAATAAATTTACCGTTCGATCATCGTTTGCGTATTATTGAACCGCATAAGCCATTAAACGCAGGAGCGGCACGTAATCTTGGCGCTTTTAATTGTAACAACCGAATCTTGGTTTTTATTGATGCGGATGTATTAATCGATCCTTATTCCTTGCCTTTGCTTTTAAGTCCAATTATCAACGGTGAGGCAGATGCAACCGTTGGCAATTATGCTACAGATTTAATGAGCAATAAGTTTTTCCAGAACTATAAAAAGTTATATATTAATCAAGCCTATGCTGCTAACGGATATATTACTAATGAATTCTGGACCGCGTACGCTGCAATATCAAGTAAGGCATTCGCAAAAGTTGCCGGGTTTTCAGAACAATTCCGATTTAAAGGAGGAGAAGATACCGAAATAGGTGTTCGCTTAACTGCCATGCATTTTAAAATTTATGCTGTGGCAGATGTATTCGGGAATCACTTGAAAGAGTTTACATTTGCCTCATTAGTTAATAATGATTTTGTGAAAGGGTCGCGCACTGTTTTTTTAGCATTGCATCGAAAAATGCCATTAAAAGAAAATAGGCATGCTAAAAAAAGTGATCAATTAGCTGTTGTTACTGCATGTTTATTATCAATTTTTTTTGCAGCCGGTATGCTATTACATTGGATATGGCTTTTTATGCCATTAGTTTTAACGCTTTATATCGCTTCCAGATTTAACTTCATGCGCGTTTGCGCTAGTCAAGGTGCTTGGTTTGCCTTGCGCGCACTGGCAATGGCATGGTTGCTTGATATTGTTCGCGCAGCTTCAATAATAAATGGCGTTTTAGTATTTTATCATATAACGTGGTTTGGTTCTCAAAACATGAGCGCCCCTGTTATTCAGATGGAAACAAATGAAAATACAGCTTACATGCGTTCTCGAGCTTAAATAGAATATGTGGTTGGTTATATTTCCGGCGCAACATTTTTGTTGCGCTTTTTTTTTATTTTTTCTTAACCGCTTATTTGCTAGGCATGTATTTAAATATTGAAACAGTGATAAAATGGTTTCAAAAAAATTAAATAAATAGTAAAAAAACATGTTAAAAAATTTGGTATCCTAAAAATTAATTTTTAGCATTGTCTATTAATTAATTGTTTAACCCTTAAAAATTAGTTTATGAAGATGATGCTGCAAGGTCGATACCACGACCTTAAGGTAGGCGTTGTGCAACATGTTGTGCATGGTCCTGCAAATTGGTGGTATAAAAAAACAGTTGTTTTATTCATTTCATTTATTTGTTTACTTACATTTAATTTGCGTGCCCAGGGGACTGTAAAATACACAGTTACTTATGTGGCAGAATCCAAAACGGTGTATAAAATTACCGATTCGGTTGAGGCTTACTCAATAGCCGAAAAGGTAAAGCTGCTGCCTGAAATTACGCGCGACAGCGTAATTAAGCAAGTTTACACTAACAATGATATTAAAACAACTATTTTCCATTTTGAAAATAATAGTTATGAAGATTGGCAAACGAAGCCTTATAAAACTATTATTGACAAAACGCGCATTAAAATATATAATGCTGCCGGTGGCCTCATCTTGAATGAGTTGCATTCCGCTAAATATAAAAGTGCAAATAGTCAACTAAAATCATTTCTGACTACCAATAGCAATGATATTATTCCCGACTTCGTTTATCTAACAGCAACAATGAAAACGGATTTTACAAACAATGGATTTACGCAAACTAATCTTGGCGGTGGAACTTTCAAATATGAAAAGGATTCACTCATAGTTTATTTTAATAATTCTAAGCGCTTGAATGAGTTTCAACTTTATAAAACAGATGGCACTTTAAAGTATGCCGTAAAGAAAGCATTTGTTTCAAATTCATATGCGCAAATTGTTCCTTCTGCTGAAGTACGCACAAGGGTTGATACGCGTTTCCCCGGTTCATGCGTACAAGAAATGCAAATTATTGAATATCCTTATTATAAAATTACAATGGCCGTGCCGGGAAAACAGGGCGAGGTGGCTGAAGCTGAGTCGCCGGCAATTGAAATAAGTCCTAACCCCGCTACAGCGAATATTTTGATTAACATACCTCCATTAAATGATAACCAAGTGGTATCCGTTTATGATAATATTGGTCGTAAATTAAATGAGTTTAATGTTGCGCCGGGTGAATATGAATTAAATATAGATATCTCTCAATACGAAAATGGAATTTATTATATTCACTTGCTTTACAATGATGTTGTATTAACCAATACGTTTGTGAAAAATTAAAACCTTAAAAACAATAATATGAAAAAAATTATTTTACCTGTATTGATATGGCTCTTTGCCTTAAATACATATGCGCAAATTGCTGTAGCCTGCGAAGAACCGGTTAAAGCAATTGATATTATTTCTGCAATCCCGGTTGATCATATCCCAACAAATTTTACTGACGATGTTTGGGGATTTCCTGGATTGATTTTAGATAGGGATGTGTTTTTTATTCATGGTTTAGGCGGACAAGGGGATGATGATGGCACTGTGGGAATAAGCTGGAGCCAGGCTTCGCTTTGGTCGGAACAGGAGTATTATATTGATGCACATAGACCGGATTATGCCGATATTTCTTTGGATTTTGCTGCCGCAGAATTAAAAGGCGATTTGCAAGGGTATGAAGGCGCTGATAGTCATTCCATAATAATTGCAAGCAGTCAAGGTGGAATTGTGAGTCGGCGGGTCGATCAATGTTATGTTACCGGTGAACTTGGTCTTGAACCGCGAACATTTGGCGGTTTGGTAACATTTGGTTCACCACACCAAGGGGCAATGATTTTAAATAATAGAGATGATCTCGTTTCCTGGTCGGGCACATCCTGCGAAGCATTAACCGAAGGACCACTGGTGGAGGAAGTGGAAAGTAGCTTTTTTCTTGATTTACTGCTATCTCCGGCCGATCTTGATGAGTTTCAAGAATCCATTTGCGACGTTCTGGAAAATGGTATCGTGCCTTTTGTGTTTAAGGATTATTATGCAGGCATTACAGAAAGTTATATGGTAGACGCAGAACAAATAAATGCACTTAATGATTTTGTTCCGGAAATTCCTTATGTTTGCTTTTACGGAGAAGAAACGGAACCAGTTTTTTGGCACACACTCACGCACGTTTTTCCCGGTCATGAACCTAATAATACTGTAACTTATGGCTTAGAGCCATTTGGTGCAAACAATGACAATACGCTGTTGGAATATGCAGATGAAATGACGAATAAGTATTATTCTAAATACTATTCATACGATTATCTTGCAGATATGTATAGCGATTTGGTTTATGGAGTCGATTTAGCAACTATATTTTGTTATATGACCGTACTTTGTGCTGTTTCTGCAACTAATTCAATGAACGAATGTCGTGATATTAGCGACGCGTACAAAACTGGTTACGACTGGTTTACAGAAGCTAATAAAGTTTGGCAAGGTGTAATTGGAGCAGGCAGTCTCGTTGAATCAAGTAATACCTGTTATTGCATGGATTGGGGGCCTTTAGGTGATTTAAATCCGGAAGAATATGATGTTGAGCCGGGTGAAGAATGCTCCACAGAAGATTACGATACCGATTGCACATCATGGACAAATTATATTTGGGAAGTAAAAATAAATGATGGTGTCGTGCTAAAAGAATCAGCAAGCGAATGCTTAGGTCAAATAGCGGGAATCACTTCGCGTGCTATGTATGGCAGCAATCACTTTAGTATGCGCAACGATGAAAAC